>CAZCIJ010000024.1:0-16526 GCA_964498265.1 uncultured Gaiellales bacterium
TGTCAGCCGCACGCCCCATCGCACGGACCTGTTCCTCGACGTCCGCGTTCCTCCCACGAAGCCGATGCCCGTCGCGCGCCGGCAGGTCCTCGAGCTGGTGCGGAGCCTGCGCCGCCGCTTTCCGGGCTACGGCATCGAGGGCGAGGTCTACGTCACGGCGCCCGGCGCGGAGATCGCCGAGGAGCATCCGCTCGTCGCCGCGATCGACGCCGCCCACGAGAAGGTCTACGGCGAGAGGCCCGCCCGGGACGTCACGCGCTGGTTCTCCGACGCCTCGGCGCTCACCCGCTACGGGATCCCGACCGTCAACTACGGCACCTCGACCGGGCTCCTGGACACTGCGAAGGGCGAAAACCTCGACATCGAAGGGTTGGTGAAGATGGCAACCGTGTACGCGCTCGCGGCCGCCCGTCTCTGCGGAGTCGGCCGGTGAAGCTGGTCACCTTCGACGAGGGCCGGGTCGGGCGCATCGACGGCGAGGAGATCGCCGTCCTCGACGCGCCTGACATGCGCGCGTACTTCGAGCGCGGAGGCGCAGACGAGACGGGAGAGCGCGCCAGGCTCGCGGACACCCGCCTGCGAGCGCCGATCGTCCCGAAGAAGTTCTTCCACACGGCCGGGAACTTCCGCGAGCACGAGACGGAGTCCAAGCGGGTCGACTGGTCGCACGAGATCGCTCCGTGGATCGTCTTCTTCCAGAACGTCGACGCGATCATCGGGCCGGACGACCCCATCGTGTATCCCGAGCACCTGACCGAGGAGCTGGACTACGAGCTCGAGCTCGCCGTCGTCATCCGGAAGGCCGGGAAGTGGTTCTCGGCGGACGAGGCGCTCGACTACGTCGGCGGCTACGTGATCTTCAACGACATCACGGCGCGCGACATCCAGCGGCGCGAGATGCGCTCGGGCGTGTTCTCGTTCTGCAAGGCGATCGACACGTTCTGCCCGGTCGGGCCGTGGATCGTGACGCCGGACGAGATCGGCGACCCGCACGACCTGCGCATGGAGCTCCGCGTGAACGGTGAGCCGCGCCAGGTCTCCCACACGAGCAACATGGACGTGACGATCCCCGAGATCATCGCCCACTACTCGGCGCTCGGCTACTCCGCCGGCGACCTTCTCACCACCGGGACGGTCTCGGGCGTCGCGGGCTTCAGCGAGGACGCGGCGGCCCTCTACCTCAAGCCGGGCGACGTGATCGAGTGCGAGATCGAGCGGATCGGCATCCTGCGGAATCCGGTCGTCTCGTGGCAGGAGGCTCACGGCGAGCCGGCGCCTCCCCGGGTTCGATGGTGACGAGGCTCGCGGACAGGGTCGCGATCGTCACCGGAGCCGGGAGCGGCATCGGGGCCGCGACCGCCCGCCGCTTCGCCGAGGAGGGCGCACGCCTCGGGCTGAACGACCTGCGCCCGGAGTACCTCGAGGAGCTGTTGCCCTCCCTCCCCGGCGCGGGGCACCTCGCGGTCGCCGGCGACGTCTCCGAGGAGGCCACGGTGGAGCGCCTCGCGCACGAGACGAGGAAGGCCTTCGGCCGGATCGACGTCCTCGTGAACAACGTCGGGGAGCTCTTCTTCAAGGACGTCACCGAGACCACGGTCGAGGAGTGGGACCGCCTGATGGCCGTCAACGTCCGCAGCATCTTCCTCGCCTGCAAGCACGTCGTCCCGACGATGCTCGAGCAGGGGAGCGGCTCGATCGTCAACCTCGCGTCGATCTCGGCCTTCATCGGGCAGGAGATGGCCGGCCAGTCGAGCGTCGCCTACAGCGTCACGAAAGCCGCCGCGCGCCAGATCGCGACGTCGCTGGCGACCCGCTATGCCGGCACCGGCATCCGTGTGAACGCCGTCGCGCCGGGCGCGACGCGCACGCGGCAGGTGCGGCACTTCCTCACGGAGCTCAGCGACGAGGAGGAAGCGGCCATCTGGGAGAGCGCCGGCTCGCAGCTCACGCCGCTCGGCCGCGTCGGCCGGCCCGAGGAGATCGCCAACGCGATCCTCTTCCTCGCCTCGGACGAGTCCTCGTTCGTCACCGGGACGACGCTCGTCGCCGACGGAGGCTACCTCGCACGATGAGGAGGATCGCCGTCGTCGGGGCCGGGCAGGCTGGCCTCCTCGCCGCCCACGGTCTGCGCCGGGGCGGGTGCGAGGTCACGCTCTTCTCCGACAAGTCGCCGGAGGAGTTCCTCACGAAGGCGCGGCCCACGGGCACCGCGGCGCGCTTCAGGATGGCGCTGGACTTCGAGCGCGAGCTCGGGCTCGAGCACTGGGGCGACGTGGCACCCCGCGGGGAGGGCATCCATCTCACCTTCTGCCAGAAGCGGGGCAACCAGTTCCTCACGCTCGTCGGGCGCTTGAGCGACTACTTCCTGGCCATCGACGTCCGGCTTCAGAGCGCGACCTGGATGCGGGAGCTCGAGGAGCGGGGCGGCAGCGTCGCGATCGAGAACGTGACCGTGGACCGGCTCGAGGAGATCGCCGCCGGGCACGAGCTCACGCTGGTGGCGGCGGGGCGCGGGGAGGTGATGCGGCTGTTCCCGCGCGACGAGGCGCGGTCCACGTACGCGCGCCCGCAGCGCCAGCTCGCCATGGTGAACGTGACGGGTGTCGCCATGGAGCCTCCGTACGTCCCCTACTACCGTCCGGTGAAGTTCAACTTCTTCGCGCCCCACGGCGAGTGCTTCTGGGTGCCCTGGTACTCGAAGGGGGAGCAGCCGTCCTGGAGCCTCGTCTTCGAGGGCAAGGAGGGCGGCCCGATCGACCGCTTCCGGGACGTGCGCACGGGCGCGGACGCGCTCGCGCGCGCCAAGGAGGTCATCGCCGACATGACGCCGTGGGATCTCGACTGGCTGCGCGACGGCGAGCTGTGCGACGAGAACGCCTGGCTCGTGGGGAGCTTCACGCCCGAGGTCAGACAGGTCGTCGGCACGCTCCCGTCGGGTCGCCACGTCATGGCGCTCGGGGACACGGCGCACTCGCTCGACCCGATCGGCGGCCAGGGCGCCAACAACGGCAACAAGATGGCGCGCACCGTCGTCGAGTCCGTGCTCGCGCGCGGCGACCGGCCCCTCGACGCCGACTGGATGCGCGCCACGTTCGACCGCTTCTGGCAGCGCCACCGCTACATCGAGATGTTCAACAACACGCTGCTCGAGCCCCTCACGACCCCCGGCAAGCTCCTGCTGCTCGCCCAGTACGGAAGCACGGCGAGGCCGGGCGAGACGTCCGGGCGCCAGCGGCTGGCGGACGCGTTCTGCGACAACTTCAACGATCCCGCTCTCCTGACCGAGGCGTTCCACGACGGGAGCAAGGCCCGGCGGGCGATCAAGGAGGCCTGCGGCTCGACCGTCTGGCCCGTCCTCCGCGGAGCCCTCGAGGTCGGCCGCGCCCAGGTGCGCCAGAAGCTGGGCCGGCCGCCGGCCCATCCCGGGACGTCCACAGGAGCACGCCCATGACCTCCCAGAGCCACGCCGCCGCCCCCGCCGCTGCGCCGCCCTGGCCTCGGGACGAGGCCAAGCTCCAGCGCGTGCAGGCCCTGATGGCGGAGCAGGAGCTCGACGCGCTCGTCGTGCGCGCGCCGGACAACGTCCTCTACCTCTCGAACTACCTGTGCATGAAGGGATACGACGTGTGCCTGTTTCCGCGCGAGGGCGACCCGACGCTGATCGTGATCGAGCCGCAGGCCGCCGACGCGGCCCGCATGGCGTGGACGGAGGACGTCCGGCTCTTTCGCTTCTACGACGAGCGCGACCCGCGCCCGCCGGGCGTGCGCGCCGCCGAGCGCGCCGTCGCCGCAGCCCGCGAGGCCGGATACGGACGGATCGGGCTCGAGCTCTCGCAGGGCACCCAGACGGCCGACCTCATGGTGGGCGAGCCGACCGTGCCCTGGCAGGGCTGGTTCGACGCCTTTCCCGGGGCCGTGGACGCCTCGCCGCTCCTCGCCCGGGCTCGTGCGCTGAAGACGGAGCAGGAGCTCGAGCGCATGCGGCTCGCCAACGAGATCGCGGCGGCGGCCATGGAGCACGTGGCCGAGCGGCTCAGGCCGGGGATGGCCGAGTCGGAGGCAGCCTCGATGTGGGAGGCGTACGTGCACGGCGTGGGCACGGGCTACGGCGGCAAGGTCGCTCACGCGCGCGGCTACACGCTCGTGTGGTCCGGGCCGGGGATCCGCACCTTCACGGCGACGAGCAACCGGCCGGTCCAGGAGCGCGAGCCGACCCTCTTCGAGATCTGGGTCTGCGCAGACGGCTACTGGTGCGACCATACGAAGAACCTCTGTCCGGGCGCCTTACGCCCGGACTACGAGGAGCTCCTCGAGACCCTGCTCTCGATCTTCGAGGAGGCGCGCGCGTACACGGTCGCCGGCGCCGACCTGCCCGGGCTCGACCGGCTGATCCGCGAGCGGATCGCGAAGGCCGGATACCCGGGCCAGCCCTCGCATCCGATCGCCCACGGCGTGGGCGCACGCGCCCACGAGCCGCCGTGGGCCCACCAGGCCGGCGCCGGGACGGTCGAGGCCGGCATGGTGCTCGCGATCGAGCCCGGGATCTACTGGGAGGCCGGAGGAGGGCTGCGGCTCGAGGACAACTTCCACGTCACCGCGGACGGGAACGAGAAGCTCTGCTCGTTCCCGGACGACCCGAGGGAGGTGCAGGCGAGGGGCCTGTCCGGACGGTGAGCGAGGGCGGACCGGGAGGGAGCGTGAGCGGCGTGTACGACATCGTCGTCGTCGGCAGCGGCATCAACTCGCTCGTCGCGGGGGCGCTGCTCGCCCGCGCCGGCCGGCGCGTCGTCGTGCTCGAGCGCAACGACTGGCTGGGCGGGGCGATCAGGACGGCGGAGATCACCGAGCCGGGCTACGTGCACGAGGTCTTCTCCTCGTGGCACTTCCCGTTCACCGGGTCGGCGGCCTACGCCGAGCTCGAGGGAGAGCTGCGGGCGCGGGGGCTCGACTACCTGAACACCGAGCTGCCGACGGGCACGCTGCTCGAGGACGGGTCCAGCGTCTTCCTGACGACCTCCCACGAGGCCAACGTCGAGGAGCTCGACAGGCACGCCGCGGGTGACGGGGCCGCGTGGGATCGCACGGTGGCGGAGTTCATGCCGCGCGCGGACCTCCTCTTCGGCCTGCTGACGACCGAGCTCTGGTCGTCCGAAGGGATCGCGCTCGGCCTGAAGGCGTACCGGCGGCTCGGCCGGCGCGGGCTGGCGGAGCTCACCGGCGAGCTCCTCTCGACGTGCCGTCA
The DNA here is from genome assembly GCA_964498265.1 of uncultured Gaiellales bacterium. Classification (GTDB taxonomy): domain Bacteria; phylum Actinomycetota; class Thermoleophilia; order Gaiellales; family Gaiellaceae; genus CAZCIJ01. The sequence continues at coordinate 5,243 of CAZCIJ010000024.1, forward strand.
CTGGGCTGTCGAGTCCTTCCGCTCACCGCAGGCGCACGCCGTGTTCGCGCCGTGGGTCCTCCACGCCGGCATCGGGCCCGACGACGTCGCGTCGGGGTTCATGGCGCGCGTGATGCCCGTTGCCACCGACACCGGAGGCATGCCCGTACCCAGGGGCGGAGGGATCGCGCTCGTCGAGGCCCTCGCGGGGATCATCCGCGACAACGGCGGCGAGCTGTGGACGGACAGCGATGTGGAGCGTGTTCTCGTCCGTGATGGGCGGGCCGTGGGTATTAGCCTCGCGAGCGGCGACGACGTCGCCGCTCGCGAGGCAGTGGTCGCGAACGTGACGCCGACCCAGCTCTACGGACGGCTGCTCGCCGGCGTGCCTGTGCCCGCGCGCGCGGCGGACGCGGCCCGGCGCTTCCGCTACGGGCGCGCGGGCATGCAGATCCACATGGCCCTGTCCGAGCTCCCGCGCTGGGAGGGCGACGAGCGCCTCGCCCGCACGGCGATCGTCCACCTGACACCCGGCCTCGACGGCGTCTCGCGCGCCGTGAACGAGGCCGAGCGCGGGCTGCTTCCGGCCGAGCCGACGGTCGCCGTCGGCCAGCCCGTCGCCGTCGATCCGGGCCGTGCTCCCTCGGGGGGCTGGATCCTCTGGCTCCAGCTCCAGGAGCTCCCCTCGCGGGTCAAGGGCGACGCCGCAGGCGAGATCGACTGCGGCGCCGGCGCGTGGACGGACGAGCTCCGGGAGCGGTATGCAGACCGCATCCAGGCCCGGCTCTCCCGTCGCATCCCGAACCTCGAGCAGGCGCTCCTGCGCCGGGTCGTGCTCTCCCCGGCGGACATCGAGGCTGCGAATGTGAACCTCGTCGGCGGCGACATCTACGGCGGCTCGCTGAGCCTCGACCAGAACCTCGTCTGGCGGCCCCGCGGCGCGCTCCCGGGGCACCGGACGCCGATCCACGGGCTGTTCCACGTGGGCGCGAGCACGCACCCGGGGCCCGGGCTGGGGGCGGGGTCCGGGACGATGGTCGCGAAGCAGCTGCTCCGTCCGGGTCTGCTCCGGCGCGGGCTCCAACTCGTCGGGAGGGCCTGACGTCTGAAAGGGTAGCGACGGCGCCTTGAGTTTGACATCTGATCAAGTATCGGTCAGGGTTGGCTCCCGCTCTCGGAGGGGCCTGTCGTCCTGCCGTCGTCGAGGAGGTCGCCGATGAAGTTCTCCGTCTACTCCGAGATCCAGGGCTGGCCCGGCAAGGCCTGGGACCGCCTCTACCGCGAGGTGATCGAGCAGGTCGTCCACGCCGACCGGCTCGGCTACGACGCCTACGCGGCCATCGAGCACTTCTTCTACCCGCGGTTCTCGATCTCGGCGAACCCGTTCGCGCTCTGGGCCGCGTGCGCGGAGCGCACGAAGCGGATCAACTTCCGGACGCTCGGTCACGTCCTCCCCTACCACAACCCGACCATCCTCGCCTCGCAGATCGCGATGTTCGACCAGCTCTACCCTGGCCGCTACGAGTTCGGGGCGCTGCGCGGCCACGGCTGGATCCCTGCGAAGGCCGGCGTGCCCGTCGTCGAGTCCCGGGATCGCTACGAGGAGTCGCTGGACATCCTCTTCGCGGCGCTCGAGAACGAGCGCTTCTCCTACGACGGCCGCTTCTACAAGGTCGACGACTCGCACATCGTCCCCCGTCCGCGCTCGAAGTTCCGCGTCTTCCTCGGCGGCACGAGCGACCGAACCTACGAGCTCGCGGCGGAGCGCGGGTTCGCGATCGTCGTGCCGCCGCTCCTTCCCTACGCCGCGCTCAAGGACCAGCTCGACCTCTACCGCTCGCGGTGCGCGGAGCACGGGACGACGCCGGACATCGTCTGGATCCACGCCTGCTACATCGACGAGGACCGCGACACGGCGCGCAGGGAGGCGGAGCAGGGGATGCGCCGGTTCCTCGAGGGCAACGCGTCCCCGCTGACGGGCGACGACCGGCTCCCGCCGGCGGAGGAGCTGCAAGCCGCGGGCTACGACTTCTACCTGTCCGGGATCCTCGAGAAGCTCGCCGAGACGCCGTACCAGGAGATGATCGACGGCGACATCGTCTGGGTGGGCACGGCGAGCGACGTCATCGAGCGCATCGAGGCCGTCCGGGACGTCTGCGAGGGTCTCACCGAGATCTCCATCACCGTCAACGCGGGCGGCTTCTCTCACTGGCAGGCGATCAAGGCGCAGGAGCTGTTCGCCGACAAGGTCATCCCGCACTTCCGGCCGGCCGGAGTCGAGGCCGAGGAGCCGGCCTACGCTTGAGCGGTCCGGGCCCATGCGGCGGGTGCTCGTGATCGGAGCGGGAGTCATCGGCAGCCTGTACGCGGCGCACCTGACCCGGGTGGCCGAGGTGAGCGTGCTCGCCCGGCGGGAGGAGCAGGCCAGGGCCCTGAACGACGAGGGCCTGCGGATCTCCGGCAAGGCCGAGCTCACGGCGGCGGTGGTCGCCGCGGTCGATCCGGACGACGTGCCCGAGTGCGACCTCGTCATCGTCGCCACGAAGGCGACCCAGCTGCAGGCCGCTGCGGCGGCGCTCGCAGGGCGGTTCCCGGGCGCGGCCGTCATGACGATCCAGAACGGCCTGGGCGCCGAGGAGGTCGTCGCGCGCTGCGGGGACTGGAAGCTCATCTCGGCCGTCACCTTCATGAGCGGCAAGCGTCATTCCGACTCCCATGTGGAGTACGAGCTCGATACGGAGACGTGGCTCGGCCCGTACGCGGGGACGGCCACCCCGTACGAGCTGGTCGCCGACGTCGAGAGGATGCTCGTCGAGTCGGGCCTGCGGGCGCGCGCCTTCCCGGATCTCCTGCCCGCGCAGTGGTCGAAGCTGATCTTCAACGCGACCGTGAACACCGTCGCGGCGCTCACGGGGCTCCCTCACGTGGCCCTGTTCGCGAAGCGCGACGCGCCCACCGACCTCGGTCACCTCGTCTTCGATTTGATCGACGAGGGCAGGCGCGTGGCGGACGCGACGGGGATCGAGCTCTACGAGGATCCCTGGGAGATGAACGTGCTCGCCGTCCGCCGCGGCGAGACGCAGCGGAGCGACTACGCCCACCTGCCCTCGATGCTCGAGGACGTGCTCGCGAGGCGCTCGACGGAGGTCGACGCGATCACGGGAGCGCTCGTGCGCGAGGCCGCGCGCTGCGGCGTCCCGGCGCCGCTGCACACGGCCATGTATCGACTCGTGAAGGGGAAGGAGGCCTCGTGGTGAGAGTGTGAGCGAGGCCAGGTATCGGAAACGAGCCCGCGGCTCTGGGTCTGACCCCGGCCGGCCGGGCGAGCGCGTGGAGGAGGATGATCGATGAACAGACGACGAACACTGTGGTTCTTGCTCGCAGCAGCCGTTGCGGCGCTCGCGCTCGCGGCGGCCGCCTGCGGCGGGGACGACGAGGAGGCGGCGCCCGCGGAGACGCCGCCGGCCGAGACGGAGGCGCCGGCCGAGACGGAGGCTCCGGCCGAGACGGAGGCGCCCGCGGAGACGGGGGCTGCGCCGGCCGGCGAGCCCATCGTCATCGGGGCCGCCGTGGACCTCACGGGGAGCATGGCCCCGTTCGACGGGCCGGCCCTGGCGGCGGCGCAGTACGAGGTCGATCAGATCAACGCCGCCGGCGGCGTGGACGGCCAGCCGGTGGAGCTGACCTTCATCGACACCCAGCTCGATCCCGAGCAGACCAAGTCCGCAGCCATCGATCTGATCGACAACCAGGGCGCCCAGGTGCTACTCGTCACCTGCGACGTCGACTACGCCACGCCGGCCATCCAGGAGGCCGTCAACCGCGGCGTGCTCGCGGTCGCTCCGTGCATCGGAACCGACCAGATGGGGCCGAAGCGGTTCGGCCCCGACCTCGGCAAGCTCGCGTTCACGATCGGCAACGTCGCCCAGGACGAGGGCGCGGCGATGGCCGAGTTCGCGATCGACCAGGGCTGGGAGACGGCCGCGATCGCCAAGGACAACGTGATCGTCTACTTCCAGGACGTCGTCGACTCGTTCGCGGCCCGCTTCGAGGAGCTCGGCGGCGAGGTCGTGGTGACGGAGCAGTGGGTGAACGGCGACGGCACGATCGGCAACGTGGCGAGCGCGCTCGCCGACGCGGACGTCGACGTGATCGTCACCTCGACGGCGTTCGGCGACCTGCCGGCGCTCGTCGACGGCGTCCGCAGCCTCGGCAGCGATACGCCGATCCTCTGCTCGTGGGCGTGCGACGGCACGTACTGGAACCCGGAGGGCCTCTCGAACTTCTACCTCGTCACGTACGCCTCGGTCGCCGGGGACGATCCGAGCCCGGACGTCCAGGCGCTCATCGACGCGCTCGCCGAGCAGGACCCGCAGCTCGTCGGCACCGGCGGCTTCGTGACGGGCGCCGCCGCCGTCGACGCGATCGCCGCGGCCATCGCGCAGATGGGCACGACCGACGGACAGTCTCTTGCGGACGCGTTCGAGGGCTTCCAGGGCGTCGACACGATCTCCGGGCAGCTCACGTACTCGCCGGACTCCCACGGCGTGACCGGTCGCGAGTACCGCGTCATGGAGATCCAGGACGGCGAGCTGAGCTTCATCGAGCTTCGCGCGGCGACGGAGCCCGCCGACATCGAGGGTGCCGGGGAGTAGCGCGAGGGGCGTGACCGGGACCCGGGAGTCCACACGCGAGCAGCGGCCCGGAGGCGTTCTCCGGGCCGCTGCCGTCTCGCGTCACTTCGAAGGCGTCCGCGCGCTCGAGGGCGTGACGCTCGAGCTGCACCGGCACGAGGTGGTGGGGCTGATCGGGCCGAACGGCGCGGGAAAGACGACCCTCGTGAACATCCTCACCGGGTTCGATCGCCCGAGCGAGGGGCGGGTGGAGCTCGCCGACGACGACATCACGGCGTGGTCGCCCGAGCGGCGCGCCCGTGCGGGGCTCTCCCGGACCTTCCAGCAAGGCCACCTCTTCGGCGGCCTCTCCGTGCGCGAGAACGTGGAGGTGAGCGCGCTCGGGGTCGGCGCCGGACCGGGCGATGCGCGGCGGCGTGCGGACGAGCTGCTCGACATGCTCGGCATCGAGGGCCGTGCGGATGCGCAGGCGGCGGTGCTGCCGCACGGCGACGAGCGGAAGCTCGGCGTCGCCCGAGCGCTCGCCACGAGGCCCCTGTTCGTCCTCATGGACGAGCCGGCCGCCGGGATGCACGAGGGCGAGGTGGCCGAGTTCGCCGCCGTCGTCCACCGGGTCCGCGACGAGCGCGAGGCGGGCGTCCTGCTGATCGACCACAACATCGGCCTGATCCTCGACGTCTGCGATCGCATCCACGTCCTCGACGAGGGGAGGACGCTCGCCGAAGGCACGCCCGCGGAGATCCGCGCGAATCTCGACGTGTCCACCGCCTACCTCGGGCGCCGGGAGGAGCAGGAGGACGCGAGTGGCTGACGAGGCCGCTCCCATTCTCGAGGTCGACGATCTCGAGGTTCGCTACGGCCGCGTCCCGGCCGTGCGCGAGCTGTCCTTCGCCGTCAGCCGCGGCGAGTGCGTCGGCATCGTCGGCCCCAACGGCGCCGGGAAGTCGACCACGCTGCACGCGATCATGGGCGTCGTCCCCGTCTCGCGCGGCGACGTGCGGCTGCGGGGGCGCTCGCTCGTCGGCCGGGCTCCGGAGGCGATCTCCCGATCGGGGATCGCGCTCGTTCCGGAAGGCCGCCACATCTTCAGCCACTTCACCGTCGAGGAGAACCTCAAGCTCGGGCTCACCGGCCGCCGCGTCAAGGACGGCGTCGCCGACGACCTCGAGCGCGTCTACGCGCTGTTCCCCGTCGTCGAGCGCTTCCGGAAGCGACCGGCCGGGGTGCTCTCGGGCGGCCAGCAGCAGCAGCTCGCGATCGCCCGCGCGCTGCTCGCGGCCCCGGAGGTCCTCCTCCTCGACGAGCCGTCCCTCGGCCTGGCGCCGGCTGTGGTCGACACCGTCTTCGACACCCTCGCGGAGATCCGGCGAGCGGGGGTCACGATCGTCGTCGTCGAGCAGCGGGCACAGCTCGCGGTGGCGTTCTCCGAGCGCACGTACGTGCTCGCGAACGGAGAGCTCCGGCTCACGCTCTCACCGTCCGACGCCGACGACACCGAGCTGATGACGGCTGCATATTTCGGCCGGTGAGCGCGCTCCAGACCATCATCGACGCGGTCGCGCTCGGCGCCGTCTACGCGCTCGTCGCGATGGGCATCGGGCTCATCTTCGGCGTCATGCGGCTCGTCAACTTCGCGCAAGGGGAGCTGCTGACCGCCGGCGCGTACTCCCTCGTCGTCACGATCGGACAGCCGCTCGCCGCCAGGATCGTCGTGCTGTTCGCCACGGTGATCGTCTTCGCGCTGGCCACCGAGTTCGCACTGCGTCCGCTGCGCAACGCCGCTCCGGCCACCCTGCTCGTGACGACCTTCGCGTTCAGCTTCCTCCTGCAGAGCATCTTCCTGCTCGTCTGGGGTGCGCAGGGCGACAACGCCCGGTTCCTGCCGGAGCTCAACAAGGCCGTCGTCATCGGCGACCTGCGCATCCGCTGGGTGACGTTCGCGGCGATCGGCGTCGGGGCGCTGCTCCTCGCCAGCACGGCGCTCTTCCTTGCCCGCACGACGCTCGGGCTGCAGATGCGGGCCGCGGCGCACGACTTCCGCACGGCGCGGGTGCTCGGAGTGCGGGCGAACAGCGTCATTCGCCTCGCGTTCCTCATCGCGGGCATCCTCGCCGCAGCGGCGACCGTCCTGCTCGTCGTGCAGCGCCCACTCGTCACCCCGACCTTCGGCTTCCAGCTCGCGATTCCCGCGCTCGTCGGGGTGGTCGTCGGAGGGATGGATCGCCTGGTGTCGGCCACGGCCGGCGGCTTCGCGCTCGGGTTCGCCACCGCCGTGCTGGCGGACGTGCTCCCCGGGGGCGGCCGCGTCTTTCTCACCTCCGTCGTGTTCGGGCTCGTGATCCTCGTGTTGCTGCTGCGCCCGAACGGCCTGTTCCTTCGCCGCCGTCCGACGGTCGAGCGGGTATGAGCGCGCGGGCGGCCGAGACACCGCCTCCGAGGCGCCTGGCCGGCCTTCAGGAGCTTGCCGCTCCCGTGCTGTTGATCGTCGCGGTCGGGATCGCCGGAAGCTTCACGTCGGCGTCGATCGCGCTCCAGTTCCGCTCGGCGATCGTCACGGCTGTGATCGTCATCGCCCTCTACGTCTTCGTCGGCAACTCGGGCGTCCTGTCCTTCGGCCACATCAGCTTCGTGGCGCTCGGCGCCATGGCCGCCGGGCTGGTCAGCGTGCCCGAGGCCCTGAAGCGGTCGGTGAGCCCCGAGCTCTTCGGCTTCATCGCGGGCGCTCAGGTCGACAACTGGCTCTCGCTCGTCATCGCGGCGCTCGTCGGCGGCGTGTTCGCGTTCCTGTTCGGCGTGCCGCTCATGCGCCTGTCGGGCCTGGCCGCGGGCATCGCCACCTTCGCCGTCCTCGAGATCACGCACAACGTGCTGCGCAACTGGCCGGAGATCGGCCCGGGCGCGAAGACGCTCTCGCTCGTGCCCGAGACCTCGACGTTCTGGCAGGTGACCGTGGGCGCCGTGGCCGTGGCCGCGATCGCGTATGGCTACCAGCGGAGCCGCTTCGGGCGCATGCTGCGAGCCACGCGGGAGGATCCGGCCGCCGCCCGCGGCAGCGGGATCAACTCGCACCGGCAGCGGCTGATCGCCTTCACCCTGTCCGGGGCTCTCGCGGGCTTCGCCGGCGGCCTGCTCGTCCACCTGCTCGGCTCGATCACGACCGAGCAGGTCTACCTCGATCTCACGTTCACGACGCTCGCGATGCTGATCATCGGCGGCGTCGGGAGCCTGTGGGGCGCGACAATCGGCGCGCTCCTGATCTCCGGCCTCAACTCGTTCCTGAACGAGCTCGAGAACGGGATCGGGGACGTCGACCTCCCCACGGGGACGCGGCTGGTTACGATCGGCGCCATCATGGCGCTGATCCTCCTCTTCAAGCCGAGCGGCATCACCGGCGGGCGCGAGTTCACCTTCTCCCGGAAGGCGCTGACGCGCCTTCCGGGAAGGAGGGCGCTCCCCGCGGAGAAGGGAGGGGAGGCATGAGGATCTGCGTGGTGGGCTGCGGTGCCGTCGGGAGCCTGTTCGCGGCCAACCTCGCCCAGCTCGGGGACGTCGAGGTGTGGGCGTACGACCTCGACCGGGCGCACGTCGACGCGATCAACGCCGACGGGCTGCGCCTGTCCGGCGCCGGCGACGTCGTCGGGCGCGTGCGCGCGACCACGGAGGGGCCTGAGCTTCCGCCGTGCGAGTTCGGGATCGTGGCGACGAAGGCGATGCACACGGCCGCAGCTCTGGCGGCGACGGCGGCCGCGTTCACCGACGGCGCCGTGTGCTCCGTCCAGAACGGCATCGGGAACGAGGAGACGATCGCCGATCACGTCCGGCGCGTCATCCGCGGCACGACCTTCCCGGCCGGCCGCGTCCTCGGGCCGGGCCACGTCCAGTGGGACGTCAAGGGCGACACCGCCATCGGCCCGTTCGAGCCGAGCCCCGCAACGATGGAGGAGGTCGAGCGGCTCGCTGACGCGTGCACGCGGGCGGGCATGCCCACCGCAGCCCTGAGGGACGCGCGCGGCCCGCAGTGGCGCAAGGTCATCTTCAACGCGGCCACCAACCCGGTCGGGGCGCTCACGGGGCTCACGCACGGCCGCGTCTGCGAGGACCCGGCGCTGCGCCGTCTCGTGAGCGGGCTCTCGGACGAGGGCAAGGCCGTCGCGGCGGCCCAGGGCATCGTCCTCGACTCCGATCCGGAGGAGCTGATCGACTACGCCGCCCGGCCCGACGTGGCCTACGAGCACAAGGCGAGCATGCTCCAGGACGTCGAGGGGCGCCGCGCGACGGAGATCGACTACCTGAATGGCGGCATCGCTCGCTTCGGACGCGAGCTCGGCGTCGCGACGCCGCTGAACGAGACGGTCTGGGCGCTCGTGCGAGGGCTCGAGCGATCGTGGGCGCAGGCTCACGCGCCGTAGGAGCCGGGTATGTCCGGCCCCTACGGGACAGGGACGGCACCGGAGCACGGGTGAGGGCACGGGGAGCCCCGCTCGAGCAGGAAAGGAGACGCATGGAGCAGGCAGAGATCGAGCGGCGCTACCGGCTGATCCGCGAGGCGGCCGAGGCGAGTGGCCTCGACGCAGTGATCGTCTCGGGCAGCGAGTACACGGGCTTCGAGGGCGTCGTCACCTACCTCTCGGGGTTCGTGATCGTGCACCGGTACGCGTACGTGCTGCTGCCGCTGAGCGAGGAGCCTTCGATCGTGTTTCCGTCCGAGGCTCGCTACGTCGGCGAGCACGGCACGACGTGGATCGAGGAGCAGGTGTTCGTCGACAGGCCGGGTGAGTGGTTGCGCGACCGCATCCAGACGCGCGGCTTCGGGCGGGTCGGCGTCTACGGTCTCGACTACGTCATGACCGTGCGCGACTACCGGGCGCTCGCGGGTCACGACTTCGAGCTGGTTCCGTGGGACGTCGAGCTCGATCTCGCCCGGGCCGTCAAGAGCGCGGCCGAGATCGAGTCCGTGCGCGAGAGCGTGCGCATCAACACCGAGGGCTTCTGGACATTCCTCGAAGCCTTCGAGCCCGGGAGGACGGAGGCCGAGATCCTCGCTCCGGTCGAGCGGTTCTTCGTCGAGCAGGGCTGCGGCCGTCAGACCATGGACATGGTGCTCGTGGGGGAGCGCGGCGGGGCGACGCCGGAGTTCCGCATCGCCAGCACCGCGCGGCGCGTCGGGGAAGGCGACGTCGTGCTTCCCTCGCTCGAGGTCGCGGGCCCCGGCGGCCACTGGGTCGAGGTGTCGCGCGCGATCGCCGCGGGCGGCGAGCCGAGCCGGGACACGATGCGGATGGCCGAGGCCTACGACGAGTACTTCGAGGTGGCCAAGTCGGCGATCAGGGACGGCGCGACCGCGCACGACGTTCACCGCGCGGTCTCGAAGGGGTTCCTCGAGCGCGGCTACCGCCTGGGACACGTCACCGGCCACTCGATCGGCATGACGATGATCGAGCATCCCCGGATCGGCGAGGGCGTCGAGACGCTCCTGCGCGAGAACATGGTGCTCTCCATGCATCCGCACGCGATCGCCGAGAACGGACGGGAGTGCCTGTACATGCAGGACACGTGGCTCGTCACGCGCGACGGCGGCGTGCCGCTCGCCGACCTCCCGATGCGGATCTTCGGCGGGTCGGAGAGCCGACCCGGCTAAAGATCGTACGACATCAGAGATTTTCTGTACGAGAATCGGGTACGCTTGGGGCGTGCTGGCGAGGGAGCGACGCGACGCCTCCACGGTGCGGGTGCCTGCCGTCGCAGCCGGGACCGCCATTGTGGTGACCCGCTACGACGTGGAGAAGGCCGTCGTCCTGAGCCCCGAGGACTTCGACCGCCTCGCTGCTCTCGACGAGGCGCTCGACGCGATCGTCGCTCGCGACCGGCTCACCCTGTCGCCGCTCGCGCGCGAGGCGCACCGGCTCGAGGACGAGCCGGGAGACCCGCTCGAAGACCCGGCGGTGCTCGAGGCGCTGCTGCGCCCGTGACCCCACTGGGAGGCGACCGCCTCGCAGGGTCGGTTCGCTGGGCTGTCGTCCCCTTTGCGCCGCGGCCGCCGTTCCGCGTCTACGCGGGGTCCGAGCAGCCGCCGATCGAGGTGGCGCGCGTCGACCGGCTGGTGGAGGCCGCGCGGCGCGGCGGTGATCCCGAGCTGACGTATCTCGTGTCCGGCAAGGCCCGGCCCGTCCTGCTGCTGGCGGATCCGCCGGATCGCCACCATCGTGAGGTCGCCGCCCTTCGGCTCCTGCGACTGTCGAGGCTCGGCCAGGACGAGCGCGAAGCCGTGCGCCGCGGCGAGGACGAGCTGCTCTTCTACCTGGATCCGCGCCGGTTCGACCTCCCGGAGGAGAACGCGGTCATGGTCAGCGCTCTGGTCAGGCTCCACGTGGAGGCGCTCGCAAGCGGGCCGCCGGCGGGCCGGTTGCGGGCCGAGGAGCTGCGGGTGGTCGGCGAGCGGATCGTGCGGTTCTACGGGATCGACGCGGGCGCGCTCGTCGAGCGCCGCATCCGCGAGCTTGCCGCCGGACGTCGAGCACGATGAGCTGCGCGGTAGCTCGCACTCGGCCCGTGTTGCGCAGGGCCGCGGCGATGCCGGCGATCGGGCGCAGGAGCTCCTCGGCGTTGCGCCGGCTGATGCCAGCGAGGTATTCGAGCCCACGTGCGAGAGCATGCGCGCGAGTATCCTCGGT
>CAZCIJ010000024.1:16536-19434 GCA_964498265.1 uncultured Gaiellales bacterium
GTCGAGCGCCGCATCCGCGAGCTTGCCGCCGGACGTCGAGCACGATGAGCTGCGGCGCGCGAGTATCCTCGGTGCGAGCGAGAAGGAGGCTGTCGTGAACGAGCGACCGACCGATCTGCCAACGCTCGAGCCGATCCTTCCCGGCCGGGGGGCGAGCGACTACGAGCGCTACCTCCGCACCGACGAGCTGCTGTCGCTCCAGAAGACGCCGGAGGAGATGGCCCACCACGACGAGCTCCTCTTCCAGACGGTGCACCAGTGCTCGGAGCTGTGGCTGAAGCACGCCTGCTTCGAGGTGGAGTCGGCGACGAGCCTCGTGCGGGCGGGCGACCTTGCCGGCGCGATCAGGCTCCTGCGGCGCGCGACGCTCGGGATCCTGTTCGTGACCGACCAGCTGCGGATGCTCGAGCAGCTGTCGCCGTGGGAGTACCAGGAGGTGCGGCGCGTGCTCGGGCACGGAAGCGGCTTCGACTCTCCGGGCTTCAACCGCGTGCGAGAGGCGTCCCCGCCGCTCGGGCGGGCGTTCACCGACCTCCTGCGGGAGCGCGGGCTGTCCGTCGTCGAGGTCTACCAGCGGGGGCGCGAGCTCTAGGATCTCTACCAGCTCGCCGAGCTGCTGACGGACTGGGACGAGCGCATCGGAACGTGGCGCGTGCACCACTTCAAGGTCGTGGAGCGAATCATCGGAGACGTCGTCGGCACGCAGGGGACGCCGGTCGAGCTTCTCGGACGCCTCATCCACCACCGCTACTACCCGGAGCTCTGGCGCGCCCGCACGGAGCTGACGCGGATCGCGAAGACGAGCCCGTACGAGGTCGAGGATCGGGTCTGAGCGGGCCGCCGGAGTCGAGGGAGAGAGAACGCAGTGGCTCATCGCGTGGGATCGGTCGACGAGCTCGGCGCGGGGCTCATGCGCAAGGTTCGCGAGCCGCTCGGCGTGACGGCCTTCGGCGTCAACGCGCTCGTGCTGCCGCCCGGCACGGAGTGGTTCGACCACTACCACGAGCGCCAAGACGAGCTCTACTTCGTTCACCGCGGCCGCGCCGGCTTCCGCGTCGAGGGCAGCACGTACGAGCTCGGGCCTGGCGGGCTCTGCCACGTCGAATCGACGACGCCGCGCCAGGTCTGGAACGCGGGCGAGGAGGATCTCGTGCTGCTCATCGTCGGCGGCAAGGACGGCTACGTCGGCCGGGACGGCCAGCTCGTGAATCCGGACGACCTCGAGCGGCGCAAGGCCGCGGCCGAGGGCGACGTCGAGGCCGTTCGGCGCGCCTGAGCGCGCGCTCGACGTTCGTCGACCTGAGCGGGCTTCGCGGTTCCGCGGAACCGCGCTCCTCTCCCTGCTCGTGCCGCCAGAGCCACTCGCGGGCCGCCTGAAGCGCCCGCACAAGCAGCGCCCCTTCCTCCGAAGCAAGCCGGCCGCGAATGACCAGGGCGGCGTCCTCGTCCCAGTACCAGGTCAGCTGCTCGCGGTCCTGCACGTCGAGCGTCTCCTGTGTCGTCACTCGCCGGTAGGCGCGAACCGCTCGCTCAAGCTGGGCCGCGGTCAGCGCGGAGGCGAGCTCGAGCAACTCTCGCTCGGAGTCGGGATCGGCGACCCGGGTCAGCGCCCGCACCTTCGCATAGGAGAGCTCACCATGGACGGCATGCACGCCAGCTCTCCGAGTCGGCGCGCCACATGCACGTGCTCGCGCGCCACGCGTGGGGCCAGGGCGCAGCGCCAGGCAAGCCACTCGGAGCACGAAGCCAACCCGGCCTGCGCCCAGCTCCCACGGCGGTCGAGCTCGCCCACCAGCTCGAGCCAGCGGCACATGCCCGCGGAGAGGTGCGAGGCCAGCGTCGCGAGCTCGTCCTCGAGCTGGTCGAGGGAGAGTGCGTCGAGGTCGGCGGGAGAGGCTGTTGCCGCGACAGTCAACACCCCCGTACCGTAGCGCATCCGCGGGACGGAATCCGCCGCCAACCGCTCGCCTGCCACCCGAGCGGCCGACAGGGAGCGCTGAAGGCGTGTCGCTGTCCGAGCTCGTCTCGGCGCTGCGCCTTGGGCCAGGCCGCGTGGGAGCGCTCGCCGCAACGTGGCGGCCTCGGCGAGCGAAGCGACGGCCCGGGGCGCTTGCGACCCGCTCAGGCGAACGTGAACGTCGCGACCCTGAAGCCGCTCACCGTCGCGAAGACCGTCACGCAGGCGCCGTCGAGCAGCGTCCGGAAGTGCGTGAGCCGCAGATCCTCGATGTGGCCCGTGCCCGGCACCGTCCCGTTCAGCGTGACGTCGAGATCAGCGTCGACGAAGAAGACCTCCTCGCCGCAGCCGGGCTCGCTCGTCCGTTTCGTGATCGACCCGCCGGTGAAGCTGCCCGTCAAGGTCGTTCCTCTGAACCTGTTGCGGAGATCGAGCGTCCCGCCCGTGATCTGCGGCTGCGCGTCGGAGAGGTCGTCGTGGAGGACGGCCGCGACGCCCTTGAGCGGCAGGTCGCCGGCGAGAAACACGAGGAAGGTGCTCAGGTCGTCGTCGCCGACGGCGTCGGGCTCGAACCCGATCTGCACCCCGGCGACCGAGTCCGTCGCGCTCGACTGTGCGAGGGCAGCCGAGCTGGCGGCGAGCGCGAGCATCGAGACGAGGGTCAGGATGAGGAGCCGCAGCCGAGTCATGGCTCTCCCTTCCGCTGCGTGGAAGTCTGCCCTGGCAAGTATGGCCATTCCGGGCCGCACGTGCCGGATGTCGCTTGGGCGGACCCGTTAACCCTTCTTGGTGGCGGAAACGCGTGAGGTTGCGACAGATTCTCCTGGATCTTGGGCGGCAAGGATGCGCCGCCGGAGCCGGGCTTGGCCCGGCGGGAGGCCCGTCAAACGACGGGCGACCCCGGACGCGGCTCTCGAGCTGCCGGCTCCGCTAGCCGCTGG
>CAZCIJ010000025.1:0-19264 GCA_964498265.1 uncultured Gaiellales bacterium
GTGGACGACCGGCAGATGGTCTCGGCCCTCGGCGTCAACATCCAGCTCGTCTTCGCGATCGCCTTCATGGTGGGATCGGCGCTTGCCGCCTTCGCGGGCTACCTCTTCGGCTTCACGGGCAACTACATCCCGGGTGTGGACACGACGTTCCTGCTCAACTCGCTCATCGTCGTCATCATCGGCGGTATGGGCTCGCTGGGCGGAGCGGCCATCGGGGCCGTCCTGCTCGCCATCGTCGACTCGTACTCGGACGTGTACCTGATCTTCGGCGACAACAACTGGACGAACTACTCGCCGCTCCTCACCTTCCTGCTCCTCGTCTTCGTCCTCGCCGTCAGGCCTCTCGGCATCTTCGGGAGGCCCGCGTGACGCGGAGCGGCCTCATCCGCTCCACACCGAGCTGGGCGGGCCTCGCGGCGTCCGTCGCGGTGCTGGCGGTCTGCCCGCTCTTCGTGAGCGACTTCTTCCTGAGCGCGATCCTCACGCACGCGATGTGGCTCGGGCTCACCGCCTTGAGCCTGATCTTCCTCGCCGGCTACGGCGGGATGGTGTCGCTCGCCCAGGTCGGCATCTTCGGCGTCGCGGGCTTCACGTACGGCAACCTCGTCGCGGCGGACGGCGGGGCCCCCGTTGCCTGGGACCCCTGGCCGGCAGCGATCGTCGCGGTCATCGTGGCGACGGCGGTCGCGCTCGTGCTCGGCGCCGTCGCGAGTCGCAGCGCGGGGATCTACTTCCTAGTGATCACGCTCGCGTTCGGCGTCATCATCCAGTTCTTCTTCGAGAAGGTGGTGCAGCTCTCGGGCTTCGGGGGTGTCAACAACATTGCTCGCCCGGCGATCGTGAGCACGCCGCGGACGGACCCCGACAACATCTTCTACATCTCGCTCGTCGTGATCTTCGTGCTCTTCCTGCTCGTGAAGTACGTGACGAGGACGCCGTTCGGGATCGGGCTCCAAGGAGTCCGCGACGACTCCACCCGGATGCGCGCGCTCGGGTACAACGTCGAGCTGCATCGCATCGTCGCCTTCGGCTTCGCCGGGTTCGTTGCGGCCATCGCGGGGATCCTCTTCGTCTGGTGGAGCACGCGCATCGATCCCGGCAACGTCAACATCGGCTCGATCCTCGACGTGCTCGTCGTCGCCGTGATCGGCGGCATGTTCCGGCTCGAGGGCGCCTGGGTGGGGGCGATCGCGTTCGTCGCGCTCGACAACTACAGTCGCGACATCGGCTTCATCGGGCCGCAGTTCAACACGCTGATCGGTCTCATCTTCCTGGCGATCATGCTGCTCTCGCCCGGCGGGCTCCTGGGCATCTGGGAGTATGTGCGCGGGTTCGCTGCGCGTCAGCTTCGCGGCCGGAGGAGGCCCCCGGCGCCGGAGCCTGCGGGCGGTGGCTCGAGTGGGTAGGCCCATCGCCACTAACCGTTGCGGGCGTCCGTCGTCCTACACGCTGAGGCGGTTTTCGGAACCCGGTCACCGAAC
The DNA here is from genome assembly GCA_964498265.1 of uncultured Gaiellales bacterium. Lineage (GTDB taxonomy): Bacteria > Actinomycetota > Thermoleophilia > Gaiellales > Gaiellaceae > CAZCIJ01. The sequence goes on from CAZCIJ010000025.1 coordinate 1,482, forward strand.
GGGAGAAGGGGGTATCGGATGAACGAACAGAATCCCAGCCGGCGCGGGAGGAGGATGTGGCTCCTCCTGGCTGCGCTCGCGCTTGCGCTCGCTGCCGTGGCGGCAGGATGCGGCGGCGGCGAGGAGGAGGCGGCACCGCCGGCAACCGAGGAAGCGGCGCCGGCCGAGACCGCTGCTCCGGCCGAGACCGCTGCTCCGGCCGAGGAGACGACCGAAGCAGCTGCTTCGGGCGAGCCGATCAAGCTCGGCATCCTCTCGGACTGCGAGGGAGCCTTCGGCGCGTTCTACGAGCAGGACATCGGCGGCGCCCAGCTGCCGTTCATCGCCCGCGGTGCAACTCCGCTTGGGGCCCCGACCGACGGGATCGAGGGCGCGGTCGTCGCCGGCCGGCCCATCGAGATCGTCGGCTACGGGTGCTCGAACGACACACCCGAGAAGGCGATCGAGGAGACTCGGCGGCTCGTCGAGCAGCTCGGGGCGCAGATCCTCATCGGTCCGCTCTCGGGCGACGAGGGCATCGCGGTCGCGAACTACTCGCTCGAGCATCCGGAGACGACGTTCCTCAACGGAACGTCGGGCGCCCAGGACACGACGCTGAAGGTCCAGTCGCCCAACTTCTTCCGCTTCAACGCCGACGGAGCGCAGTGGTCGGCCGGTCTGGGCGACTACGCCTACAACGTGCTCGGCTGGCGCGACGCCGTCGTGATCTCCGACGACTACTCCTTCGCGTACACCTCGGCGGCGGGCTTCATCGCCGAGTTCTGCGCTCTCGGCGGCACGATCTCGAAGCGGATCTTCCCACCCTTGAACAACGCGGACTACACGTCCTTCGTCGCCCAGATCAGCCCGGACGACAACGTCTTCACTTCCGTCGGCGGGAACCCCCTCGCGTACCTGAAGGCGTACGAGGACGTCGTCGGCCCGATCGATCCGACGAAGATGGTGGGCAACCTCTTCTACGGCGATCCGTCGCTGCTGCCGGAGTTCGCCGGCCGAACCGTCGGCATGGCCTTCGCCGATTCGACGTGGCCGGACTCGCAGGACCCGAATGCACAGGAGTTCTTCGCCTTCGTCGCGGAGAGCTACCCTGATCTCGCCGCTGCGGCGCCGAGCATCTGGGTCTACAACTACTACAACGCGGCCGAGGCAGTGGCCCAAGCGCTCGAGGCTGTCAATGGCGTTCTCGAGGAGGACGGGCAGGAAAGCTTCCGCAACGCACTCGGTGATGTCGTCCTCGACGCGCCGTTCGGCGAGATCCGCCTCGACGAGAACCGCCAGGCGATCCAAGACAACTTCGTGCACGTCGTCACCGATGAGGGCGCCGTGACGTTCTGGAAGGTCCCGGAGACCGCAGAGGCCTTCGGCGGGACGTTCACACCGAACACGCCGCCGCCCGACCGCGAGAACCCGGTCTGCGAGGAGCGCGAGCTGCCGTGGGTCGGAAATGCCGAGATCGTGGGGCAGTTCCCGGCCTCGGTCGCCGAATCGCTCGGGCTCAGCCCAGAGGCGATGCAGCTCGTCGGCGCCGGGGGGTAGTTGACAGCAGCACCGCACGTAGCCGAAAGCGCCGAGCCGATCCTCCGCTTGCGGGGGGTCGGCCGGCGCTTCGGCGGCCTCCAGGCCGTCCAGGACGTCGACCTCGACGTCCGGCCTGGGGACCGGCGGGCGATCCTCGGGCCGAACGGCGCGGGCAAGACGACGCTGTTCAACGTCGTCGCCGGAGAGTTCCCGCCCACCTCAGGACGGATCGAGCTGTTCGGGCGGGACGTGACGATCCTTCCGGCCCGGACCCGCGTCGGGCTCGGGCTCACGAGGACCTACCAGACCTCGCGGCTCTTCCTCGGGCTCTCGGTCGAGGACAACCTCTACCTCTCCGTGCTCGGGGTCAAGGGCCGGCACCTGCGGCTCGTCGTGATCACCGGCCGCGACCGCCGTCTCCGCGCCGTCGGCCGGGAGATCGCCGAGCGCGTCGGGCTCAAAGACCAGCTTCAGACCGCGGTGCGCGACCTCTCCCACGGCGAGCAGCGGCAGCTCGAGGTGGGCATGGCGCTCGCCGGCGACCCCAAGATCATGATGCTCGACGAGCCCGCGGCCGGGCTCTCGCGCACCGAGCGGGTCCGGCTCACGGAGATGCTCCTCGAGCTCGACCGGGCGATCACGCTCCTGCTCATCGAGCACGACATGGACGTCGCCCTCACCGTCGCGGAGTACGTCACGATGATGCACGACGGCCGCGTTATCGTCGAGGGGACACCGGCGGAGATCCGGGCGAGCGACCTCGTCCACGACCTCTACCTCGGGAGGAGCCACTATGGCGACGAGTGAAGCCGTGCTCGAGGTGAAGGGTCTCGACGCTTTCTACGGGCGCGCCCACGTCCTCCAGGGCGTGACCTTCGAGATGCGTGCCGAGCCGATCGCGATCATCGGCCGCAACGGCATGGGCAAGACGACGCTCTGCAAGGCCATGATGGGCATCTCCCCGCCGAACGCGAAGGGATCGGTCCGCTTCGACGGCCGGGAGCTGCTCGGCAGGGCCTCGTACCGGATCGCCGGGGCAGGCCTCGGGTACGTGCCGCAGGGACGCCGGCTCTTCCCCTCGCTCACCGTGGACGAGCACCTGCGCATGATCCGGCCGCCGAACGGCGCAGGCCGGTGGACGGTCGACGCCGTCTACGGCCTCTTCCCGCGCCTCGGCGAGCGACGCCGCAACGGCGGCATGCAGCTCTCCGGCGGCGAGCAGCAGATGCTCGCGATCGGGCGGGCGCTGCTCACGAACCCGCAGCTGCTCATCATGGACGAGCCCTCGGAGGGACTCGCCCCCACGATCGTCGAAGGCATGGTCGAGACGCTGAGGACCCTCGTCGCCGAGGGCATGAACCTCCTGCTCATCGAACAGAACCTCGGGGTCGCGACCGCGGTGGCCGAGCGGCAGCTGGTCATGATCAACGGACGGATCGAGACCGAGACCACAGCAGCCGCCCTGAGGAGGGACGAGGAGCTGCAGCAGACGTTCCTCGGCGTCACGCGCGTGGAAGACGCCTAGCAAGGTGAACCGGCGACTTCGCCGCGCAGCGGCCGCGCCCGGAGCGCGCCAGGCCGCGAAGGCTCAGGCCGGCGAAGCCGGCCGTATCAGTGACCGCGGCGTTCGCCGTGCGGCGAAGTGAGAGGTTCGCCGCGCAGCGGTTGCGCGCGGAGCGCGCCAGGCCGCGAAGGCTCAGGCCGGCGAAGCCGGCATACGGGCCCGGCCGTCGGGGCCGGATAAGATCCTGCAGCGACGCATGCCGACGGTCGTCCTCATCGGCACTCTCGATACCAAGGGACGCGAGTACGCCTACCTGCGCGACCGCGTCCGGGAGCACGGGGTCGATGTCCTGCTCGTGGACGCGGGGGTGCTCGGGGAGCCGCAGGTCGATCCTGACGTCTCGCGGGACGAGGTCGCGCGTGCTGCGGGCACCGACGTCGGCGCGCTCGCCAGAGCGGGCGATAGGGGTGCCGCCGTCGAGGCGATGGCCAGAGGGGCGGCGGAGATCGCACGAGGGCTGCACGCAGACGGGCGGCTGGACGCCGTCTGCGGCCTCGGGGGCTCGGGCGGCTCCTCGCTCGTCACGCACGCGATGCGGCAGCTCCCCGTCGGCGTCCCGAAGCTCATGGTCTCGACCGTCGCGTCGGGAGACACCCGTCCGTACGTCGGCGCGTCGGACGTGACGATGATGTACTCGGTCGTCGACATCGCGGGGATCAACCAGATCTCGGCGCGCATCCTCGCCAACGCCGGCGGCGCCGTCGCCGGCATGGCGAGGGCGGAGGCGCCCGAGCTTGGCGACGTGAAGCCGCTCGTGGGCGCTTCCATGTTCGGCGTCACGACGCCCTGCGTGACCGCGGCCCGCGAGCGGCTCGAGGCGCTCGGCTACGAGGTGCTCGTCTTCCACCAGACCGGCACGGGCGGCGAGTCGATGGAGGAGCTCATGAAGGGCGGCTTCGTTACGGCCGCGCTCGACGTGACGACGACCGAGCTCTGCGACGAGCTCGTCGGCGGCGTGTTTCCGGCCCATCCCGAGCGCCTCGAGGTGGCTGGGCGCCTCGGGCTGCCGCAGGTCGTGTCCCTCGGCGCGCTCGACATGGTCAACTTCGGGCCCATGGACACGGTGCCGCAGCAGTTCCGAAGCCGCAACCTGTACGTCCACAACCCGACGGTGACGCTGATGCGCACGAGCCCCGAGGAGTGTGCCGAGCTCGGCCGGCGCATCGCCCGAAAGCTCAACGCCGCGACGGGTCCGACGGCTCTCTTCGTCCCGCTGCGCGGCGTGTCCATGATCGCCACCGAGGGCCAGCCCTTCTACGATCCCGAGGCCGACGAGGCGCTCTTCGCCGAGCTGCGCAGGCGTCTGTCCGAGCGCGTGGAGACCCACTGGCTCGACACGGACGTCAACGATCCCGAGTTCGCGCTCGCGATGGCGAACCGCCTGGACCAGCTCCACAGAGCCTGGGCTGCCGTCCATTCCTGACTCGTACACCCGACGGTCCCTTCGAGGAGACGCTCGTGAACGCATATCCGCATCTGTTCTCCGAATGGCGGATCCGGAGCACGGTGATCGCAAACCGCGTCGTGTTCGCACCGACCTGCCCCACGTGGGTCGCCGATCCCCACGAGGGCGTCTTCACCGACCAGGCCGTTGCCTACTACGAGGAGCGCGCGAAGGCAGGAGTCGGGCTGATCATCATCGGTGGCACGATCATCGACTCGAGCGCGCTCTACTCGGAGTTCAACTTCCCCGGGCTGTGGTCTGACGCGCAGGTTGAGGGGCTCGCGAAGGTCGCCGAGGCGGTTCACCGCCACGGCTGCCGGCTCACCGTGCAGCTGCTGCACGTCGGCCTCCGTGCGATGGCTGTTCTCCAGAAGGACCCAGCGTACGACCTCGACGCCGACTGGTACACGGTCGCGCCCAGCCAGGTGCCGCCGGGCGAGTACCCGAACGCGCCGATGCCGAAGGAGCTCGAAGAGCACGAGATCGAGAGAATCCTCGATGCGTTCGCTTCAGCCGGCGCGCGCGCCATCGCGGCAGGCCTCGACGGTGTGGAGTTCCACATGTCGCACGGCTACCTCCCCTGGCAGTTCCTGTCGCCGCTGTACAACCACCGCTCCGATCGCTATGGCGGCTCCTACGAGAACCGTCTCCGGTTCCCGCTCGAGGCGCTCCACCGGATCCGCGAGGCGATCGGACAGACGCCGTTTCTCGGCTACCGGATCAACTCGGCGTCGTTCTGGCCCGGGGATCTCGAGATGGACGACGTCAAGCGGATCGTGTCCGACCTCGAGGCGAAGGCGGACGTCGACTACGTCAACCTCTCGGCCGGCGTGCACCACTCCTACATCCACACGCCGATGACATACGAGCCGGGCTGGGAGCGGGGGTACACGCGCGAGGTCAAGCAGGTCTCTTCCAAGCCGGTGCTGCTCGTCGGCAGGATCACGAACCCCGAGATCGCGGAGGAGATCCTCGCCGCCGGTGAAGCCGATGCGATTCTCCTCGCGCGTCAGCTGTTCGCGGACGAGGAGTGGGCGTTGAAGGCCCGCGAGGGCCGCACGGACGACATCCGTCGCTGCGTCGCGGCGAACTACTGCTGGCGAAGCGTGATCCGAGGTGGCCGCGTTCAGTGCGTCTACAACCCGGTCGTCGGGCGTGAGCGCGCTTGGGGGGCCGGAACTCTCACACCGGTCGCCGAGCGCAGGACGGCGATGGTCATCGGCGGCGGCCCCGCCGGTCTTGAGTACGCGCGCGTCGCTGCCGCGCGAGGCCATAAGGTCGTCGTGGTCGAGCGCGCACCGGAGGTCGGCGGGCACGTCCGCTGGTTTGCCCTCCTCCCCGGGCGGGCCGAGTACGGCCAGATCGCTCGCTGGCTCGAGCGCCAGGCGCTTGGAAACGGTGCGATCCTGCGGACAGGCGAGGAGGTGACCGCGGACGGGCTCGATGCGTTGCTCGAAGCCGAGCGCCCGGACCACGTCGTCGTCGCCACCGGCGCTCGCTACCGTCGCGATGGGTGGCAGGGGCAGACGGCCGCCCCGCTGCCGGGGTGGGAGAGCGGGCGCTGCGTGAGCTGGGACGAGGTGGTAACGGGCACGGTGTCTCCGTCTGGCTCGGTGCTCGTCCTCGACGACCTCCAAGACGCCGCGGCGCCGTTGACCGCCGTCAAGCTAGCCCAGGAGGGGTGCGCGGTTACGCTTGCCACGCGCTGGCCGATGATCGGGATGGAGACGATCCCGGAGGTCTACTACCTGTGGATCCGCTCCCAGCTCTACGTGGACGGAGTCGAGCTCATGCCCGACGTCTTCGTCAAGCGCATAGCCGGGTCCAGCGTCGAGCTCATCAACGTCTACGCCCCGGACCGCGTGACGACGCTCCAGGCCGATTGGATCGTTATGGCAACGGGCCGCCAGTCGGAGAACCGCCTCTACCACGCCCTGCGCGAGCGGGGCACGAGCGTGGAGATGGTGGGGGACGCCGTCGCTCCGCGCGGGACGTACGAGGCGGTCTACGAGGGCCACCGGGCGGCGCGCAAGCTGTAGGCGGGACAAGACGACTTCGGAGTTCGGTGTCAGGTCTTGCATTCGTACACCGGGCTGCCTGGACCCCCTCTGCCAGAGCTCCGTGCTCAGCTCCGCCGCTGTAGGCTGGGCCCGTGACGCGGGAACAGGCGCTCGAGCGGCTGCGCTCGCAGGTGGCGGCGGGCAGGCCCGTCGTGGGCGCGGGCGCCGGCACGGGTCTCTCGGCCAAGTGCGCGGAGGCCGGAGGCGGCGACCTCATCATCATCTACAACTCCGGCAGGTACCGAATGGCAGGCCGGGGCTCGCTCGCGGGCCTCATGCCGTACGGCGATGCGAACGCCATCGTCGTCGAGATGGCCTCCGAGGTGCTTCCGATCGTGAAGGAGACGCCGGTGCTCGCGGGCGTCTGCGGCACCGATCCCTTCCGCCTCATGCCCGTCTTCCTGCGCGCGCTCGGCGAGATCGGGTTCTCCGGCGTCCAGAACTTCCCGACCGTCGGCCTCATCGACGGCGTCTTCCGCCAGAACCTCGAGGAGACGGGCATGGGCTTTCGGCTCGAGGTCGACATGATCCGCGAGGCGCGAGCGATCGGCCTCCTCACGTGCCCGTACGTCTTCGACGCCGAGCAGGCGCGAGCGATGGCCGAGGCGGGCGCCGACGTCCTCGTCCCGCACATGGGCCTGACGACAAAGGGGACGATCGGCGCCCAAACGGCCAGGACGCTCGACGAGTGCGTCGAGCTGATCCAGGAGATGCACGACGCGGCCAGGGCGGTCAACCCGGACGTGCTCGTTCTCTGTCACGGGGGCCCGATCGCCGAGCCCGAGGACGCCGCCTACGTGCTCGAGCGCACGCGCGGCGTCGTCGGCTTCTTCGGCGCCTCCAGCATGGAGCGGCTGCCGACCGAGACGGCGATGACCGAGAACATGCGGCGCTTCAAGTCCATCCGGGCGTAGGGGCGAGGCTTGCCTCGCCCTCCGGGCTGCGCATCCCCCAGCCCCCCAGGTAGGGGCCGAGCATGCTCGACCCCTGGAGGGTGGGGCACGCTCAGGCCCACTCGGAGCCGACCTGTGCCCGCGTGGCCGCCCGGGAGAACTCGGGTCCCTTCCACTCGAGCCACGCGTCGATGTCGAACGTCTCGATGTCGATCTCCTCGAACGGCGGCCACGGCCGCGAGCGTCCGTCCCAGCCGATCTGGTCGAGCGCCCAGTACAGCTCGATGAGGTTGTACTCCGGGTCCCAGAAGTAGATGCGGATCTGGCATCCTGGACCGCCGATGCGCATGGATCGCACGTGCAGGTCGTGCTCGCGCACGTGGCGCGCAGCCGCTCGCAGGTCCTCGAAGCTCGCCATCTCGAACGCGACGTGGTGCATCCCGGGCGCCGTCTCCGAGCGGTCGGCCTCGCCGGGTGCGGGGAGCGGGTCGCGGGCGCCGAACATCGAGATGACGTGGTGGTCGCTGTTGCAGCGCAGGAACACGCCATCGCTGATCTCGGAGTCCGGGGGGTACTCCATGCGGTCGGACACCTGGAGCCCGAGCACGTCGCAGTAGAAGTCGACGAGCCGCTCGAGATCGCGGGCGACGAGGCCGATGTGCTGAAGCCGGCGGGGACGCGGGATGGGCATCTCAGGCTCCTTCGGCGATGACTGGGTTCTCGAGCACGCCGACGCGCTCGATCTCGACGCGTACCGTATCCCCCGGCTCGAGGAAGCGCGGAGGCTTGCGTATGAAGCCCACGCCGGAGGGCGTGCCGGTCGCGATCACGTCGCCGGGCTCGAGCGTCGCGAACTCCGAGACGTGCTCGATCAGCTCCGCGACCGTGAAGATCATGTCCCCTGTGCTCGCCGACTGCATGACCTCGCCGTTGAGCGTGAGCTCGATGCGAAGGGCCTGCGGGTCGGGGACCTCGTCCTTGGTCACGAGCGCGGGACCGAACGGACCAGAGCCGTCGAAGTTCTTTCCCGCGCCGAACTGCGGGACCCGCAGCTGCCAGTCGCGCACGCTGACGTCGTTGAAGAGCGAGTAGCCGGCCACGTAGTCGAGAGCGGACTCCCGCGGGACGTGCTTGCCGGCGCGGCCGACCACGACCGCCAGCTCGGCCTCCCAGTCCACCTCCTTGGAGACCTTGGGGACGAGGATCGGCGCCCCGTGCGGGATCAGGCTCTGGGCGAAGCGGATGAAGAGGTTCGGGTACTCGAGCACCTCGCGGTTGGCCTCCGCGGCGTGGGCCGCGTAGTTGCGCGCCACGCAGATGATCTTCGGCGGGCGCGGGACCGGAGGCAGGAGCTCCGTGTCGGCTGCGGTGAGCTTCAGCTCGGGGCGTCCAGCCGCGAGCTCGAGGGCTTCGCGAGCAGACGCGAGCGCCGGGTCCCCGGCCTCGAGGAAGGCGAGGATGTCGGGCGGGACGGCCTTCCCGGCCGCGGCCTCGGGATTGGTGTCGCCTCGCTCCGTCAAGAGCGCGGCGCAGGCTCGGTTGAGGTCGACGACGCCGCCGTCGAGCTCCGCGCCGAGGCGGACCTCGCCCCCGCTGCGGAACGAAACGAGTCTCATACGGCTCCTTCCTTGTACATCCGCGGTCGCTCGGGACGGCACTCTACCGGCACATCGCCGGCGACCGGCCTGGCCTCCGACCCACCGGGTCGAGTAGGCTCGCTCCGTTCCGCGATCGGGGCGAGGGGGATGGAGTTCGGACTCGGCTTGCTCGGCTACCACGGCTGCTGGGAGGACGCGGCGTTCGCCGAGGCGCACGGCTTCGCGACGGCGGGCTTCGTCGACTCGCCGCTCATCGGCGGCGAGACGTTCGCCTGCATGGCGTTGGCCGCCCAGGCCACGCAGAGGATCCGGCTCGGAACCTTCGTGGCCGTGCCGAGCAATCGCAGCGCTGCGGCGGCGGCCCAGGGCGTCGCGACCATCAACCGACTCGCCCCGGGCCGGACGTTCCTGGCGCTCGGAACCGGCTACACGGGGCGAAGCACCTTCGGCCTTCCCCCGCTCCCAGCGGCTGCGCTTCGCGCGTACGTTGAGCAGTGCCGGGGGCTCCTCGACGGCAGTGAGGTCATGCACCGTGAGACGGGCCGCGAGCGGCTCATCCGCTTCGGCCAGCGGCCAGGGGAGTACATCGACCTCGAGCATCGCATCCCCGTCTACGTCGCGGCCGACGGTCCGAAGGCGCTCGCCGTCGCGGGCGAGGTCGGCGACGGCTGGGTGACCACGCTCATGTACGCGAGCGTCATGTCGAACGGCGTCGAGGTCTTCGCGGAGTCGCTGGCGGCCGTCGAGGCGGCCGCGCGGGAGGCGGGGCGCACCTTCGACGGGGCCGACGTGCTCTGGTCGAACACGCTCTGCATGCTCACCCCGGGCGAGCGGCCCACCGACGCGCGTGTGCTCGAGCGCGTCGGCGCCTACGCGATGATGCCCTTCCACTCCTACGCCGACAAGCCCGAGATCGGCGACCTCCTCCCCCCGCCGATACGCGAGCGGCTCGCCGTCTACCGGAGCGAGGTCCTCGATCGGCTCGACGTGCCGAGCGACAGGCTCTACCAGGAGACGCATCGCGGCCACCTCTCGCACCTCCTCGACGGCGAGGCGGCCGTGCTCACCGACGAGATCGTGCGTATGACCACGCTGACGGGAACTGCCGAGGAGATCGCCGAGCGCCTGCGCGCGCTCGAAGCCGCGGGCCTGACGAGTCTGTCGATCTGGGCGCCGCCGCACAAGACGCGAGAGGTCGTGCTCGAGGTTCGCAACAGGATCCTGCCCCTCCTCGAGCGCACGTCGGCGTGAGCCGGCAGGTCACGCCGAATCCCCGGCAGGGTAGTCTCCGTGCGACCTCGGCAGAAGGGGGGAATGGCATGAGCAGGTTCGTGCTCACGGACGACGTTCGCAGCGACTCGTTCGATTGGGGTGACATCGGCTGGCGGTGCACGCCACAGGTCACCGGCGCGAAGCAGATCGCCGTGCTGGACGTGACGATCGAGCCGGGGAGCGCGCACGACTTCCACAAGCATCCCGGCCAGGAGGAGGTGATCGTTGTCAAGTCCGGGCGGATCGAGCAGTGGATCGAGCAGGAGCATCAGGAGCTCGGGCCGGGCGACTCCGTCTACATCGACGCCGACGTCGTCCATGCGTCCTTCGTGCTCGGCGATGAGCCGGCGCTCCTTCAGGTGATCCTCGGGCCGGCGGTCGGCGAGAGCGGCTACGGGCTCGTCGACGTCTCGGGAGAGGCCCCTTGGAGCTCTCTCCGCTCCTGAGGCGGTGAGCGGGTGCAGGCCGCCGTCGTCGCAGAGCACGGACCGCCTGAGGTCCTGCGCGTGCAGGAGCTTCCCGACCCTGTGCCTGGTCCCGGCGAGGCGCTCGTCGAGCTTCGCGCCGCCGCGCTCAACCGGCGCGATACCTACGTGCGGGCGGGCGCGAGCCCGGCGCACCGCTTCCCGCTCCCGCTTGTGCCGGGCTCGGACGGCGCCGGCATCAGACGCGACACGCGCGAGGAGGTGGTCATCCTTCCCTCGCTCGACTGGGGCGAGCGCGAGGACGCTCCCGGCGAGGGGTTTCGCATCCTGGGCGGACCGGACCAGGGAACCTACGCGGAGCTGATCGCCGTCCCCGAGGTGAACTGCTACCCGAAGCCGCGCAGCCTCTCGTGGGAGGAGGCCGCGGCCGTCCCGCTCGCCGGGCTCACCGCCTACCGGGCCCTGTTCACCCGTGCCCGCCTCGACGCCGGGGAGACCGTGCTCGTCCTCGGCGTCGGCAGCGGCGTCTCGACCTTCGCCATGCTCCTCGCACGCCAGGCGGGGGCTCGCGTGATCGTCACCTCGTCGAGCGACGAGAAGCTCGCCCGGGCGGCCGGCCTCTGCGGGGCCGACGGCGTCGACTACACGTCGGGCGACTGGGTGGAGGAGGTGCGCGCGCTCACGGGCGGCCGGGGAGTCGACGTCGTCGTCGACTCGGTCGGCTCCACGTGGCCCGAGTCGATCCGGTGCCTGCAAAGGGGCGGCCGTCTGGTCGCCTTCGGAGCCACGGGAGGCGGCGAGGTCGCCCTTCCGGTGCGGGCGATCTTCTCCGGCCAGGTCTCGCTGCTCGGAACGTCCATGGGGAGCCCTCGCGAGTTCGCCGCCCTGCTGCGCACGGTCGAGCGCCCCGGCCTCCGTCCGGTCATCGACAGCGTTCGGCCTCTTGCCGACGCCGCCTCGGCGCACGAGCGGATGGAGTCCGGCTCTCATTTCGGCAAGCTCGTCCTGGAGATCGCTTGAATCTGACCTCGAGGGTCGAGCCGTGAGCGACGAGCTCATCTACCTCGGCGCGGGTGAGCTCGCGCAGCTGATCGGCAACAGTGAGCTCTCGCCCGTCGAGGTCGTACGCTCGCTGCGCGAGCGGGCGGCGGCGGTGAACCCTGCGCTGAACGCTCTCGTGACGCCCGTCGAGCGCGCCGAGGAGCTCGCGCGCGCCGCGGAATCGGCCGTGCGCGAGGGTCGCGAGCTCGGGCCGCTCTGCGGCGTGCCGTTCACCGTCAAGGACACGTTCGACACGGCCGGGACGCGAACGACTCGCGGCTCTCGCCTCTTCGCCGACCGCGTCCCGGACCGAGACGCAACCGTCGTGGAGCGCCTCCGCGGCGCCGGGGCGATCCCGCTCGCGAAGACGAACACTCCCGAGTTCGCGCTCCTCTGGGAGACCGACAACCTCGTCTTCGGGCGCACGGTCAATCCCTGGGATCCCGCCCGGACCGCCGGGGGCTCCTCTGGGGGCGAGGCGACCGCGATCGCCGCCGGGCTCTCGCCGCTCGGGCTCGGGAGCGACCTCGGCGGCTCGATCCGCCTCCCGGCGCACTACTGCGGCGTCGTCGGGCTCAAGCCGACGCACGGCCGCGTCCCGCTGACCGGCCACTGGCCCGAGGTCCTGCTCGGCTTCTTCCACGCCGGCCCGCTCGCCCGCTCGGTCGAGGACGCGGCGCTCGCGCTCGCCGTCATCTCGGGCCCGGACGGCCGCGACTGGTACGCAGAGCCCGGGCCCAGGGCCGCCGCCGGCGCTGGAACGGCGCGGCAGCGCGCCGGCGTGCTCGTCGACGGCTTCGGGCCGGTGGACGCCGAGGTCGGAGCCACCGTGCGCGCGGCCGCGGCGGCGCTGGCCGCCGCCGGCTACGCCGTCGAGGATGCCCGCATCCCAGGGCTCGAGGGTCACGACTGGAACCTCCTCACCATGGTGCTGTACGGAGCCGGCGGCGGCGCCTTCTTCCGAGGCGTGATCGGCGATCGCTGGGACGACCTCCATCCCGCGTTGCGGCGGCGGCTCTCGGCCAGGGTCGAGTCCATCGACGACTACCTGGCCGCCGAGGCGGCGGTCGAGGAGCTCCGCCGCGACCTCGGAGCCTTCTTCGCGGCACACGACGTGCTGGTCTGCCCGACCGGGCTCACGCCCGCCCACGAGCACGACGCCCCTGAGGTCGCGATCGCGGGCGAGCGGTTCCCCGCTCGCACGACCATGCGCGCGACCATTCCCTTCGATCTCTCCGGCTCGCCCGCGCTCACCGTGCCGTTCGGCCAGAGCGCGGAAGGCCTTCCGATCGGCGTCCAGATCGTGGGCCGGCGCTGGGAGGACGACGTCGTCCTCGCCGCCGGCCGCCTGCTCGAGGAGGCGCGCGGGCCGCTGCGGCGGCCGCCGCTCTGACGGCCGGCTTCGCCGTCCGCTGCGCGGCGAACCTTCGTTTCACCTTGCGGTCTCGAAGACCGCGGCCATGCCCTGGCCGCCCCCGATGCACATCGTCACGACGCCGCGCCTGCCGCCCAGCCGCTCGAGCGCGTGCATGAGCTTGACCGTGAGGATGGCGCCGGTGGCGCCGATCGGGTGCCCGAACGCGATCGCCCCGCCGGACACGTTGACCCTGTCGAGGTCGAGGCCGACGTCGCGGACGACCGCGGCGGCCTGCGCCGCGAACGCCTCGTTGAGCTCGACGAGGTCGACGTCCGCGAGCGCGAGGCCCGCGCGCTCGAGCGCCTTGGGGATCGCGAGCGCCGGCGCGTAGCCCATCACCTCGGGGTCGATGCCGCTCACGGCCCACGAGCGCAGCCACAGCCGGGGCTCGAGCCCCCGCCGCCGGGCCTGCGACTCGAGCATGAGCACGCAGGCCGCGGCGCCGTCGTTGATCCCCGCGGCGTTGCCCGCCGTCACCGTGCCGTCCTCCTTGAACACCGGCCTGAGCCTCGCGAGCGCCTCGACGGTCGTGTCCGGGCGCGGGTGCTCGTCGCGGCGGAAGGGCTCCTGGGCGCGGGGCGGAGTCACGGGCACGATCTCCTCGCCGAAGTGGCCGGCGGCGATCGCGGCCGCGGCACGCTCCTGGCTGCGCGCCGCGAACGCGTCCTGCTCCTCCCGGGAGACGCCGTAGCGCTCGGCTACGAGCTCGCCGGTGTGGCCCATCGGGTACCCGCCGAAGGGATCCGTGACGAGGGAGAGCGTTCCGTCGAGCAGCTCGCGAGGACCGAGCCTGTACCCGTCGCGGGCGTGGTAGTCGAGGAAGGGCTGACGACTCATGGACTCGTCGCCGCCGGCGACGACCACGCGCGCCTGACCGGTCAGGAGCTCCTGCGCTCCGGTCAGGATGGCCTGGAGGCCCGACGAGCAGAGGCGGTTGACGTTCATCGCCGTCGCGGACGTGGGGATGCCGGCCGCCACGGCGCAGCGACGCGCGTTGTAGGCGTCCGGCCCGACCTGCCCTACCTGTCCCATGACGACCTCGTCGACCTCGTCCGGCTCGAGCTCGGCGCGAGCGAGCGCCTCGCGAATGCACGCGGCGCCGAGCTCGTACGCCTCGACGTCTCTCAGGCTGCCGCCGAAGCGGCCGATCGCAGTGCGCACGCCCGACAGGAGGACGACGGGATCGCCGTTGGCTGTCACGACGGCGATGCTAGCGATCGCGGGCCGTCGGGATCGTCAGAGGCCGCAGTGCCGCGCTCGGTGAGCAGGCGGGCGAGCTCGGTGCGAGAGCGGAGGCCGAGCCGCCGGAACACCTTGCCGAGGTGGAACTGCACGGTCCGCGGGCTGACGAAGAGCGGCGCCGCGATCTCACGATTCGTCGCCCCCTCGGCGACGAGCAACGCGATCTGAAGCTCCTGCGGGCTCAGCCGCTCGAGCCCGGAGGCCTGGCGCCTGCGCCTGCGCGCGCCGCCGGCCGCGAGCTCGGTGCGCGCGTGCTCCGCCCACGGCGCCGCGCCGAGCTGCTCGAACGTGTCGAGCGTTGTCGACAAAGGCCTCACGACGTCTGAGCATCCGCTGCGAGCCGACGGAGACCGGCCTCGAGCTGACCATCCGCCGCCGCGGCAAGGGAACCCTCTGCCAGGCGCTCGGCAGGCGCCTCGTCCTCACCGTGCGCCGCATTCGGGATCAATCATCTAGCGTGGCTGCCGCGGCTGACCTGGGACAGACGCTCAGCGTCGGCTACAGCCAGCGGCAGGCGGGCATCGCAGGCACCGGCCACGGCGAAAGCGCCCGACCGTCCCGGCTACGCGCGCTGCAGGAGACGGATCAGGTCGGCCAGCGAGACGAGGCCGACGAGGCGCTCTCCGTCGAGGACGAGTCCGTACCCGTGGCTCGCGTCCGAGAGCCGGGGAGCGACCTCGCTCGCCCGCTGCTCCCTCCGGAACGTCGGGATGCTCGAGACGGGGAGCGCGAAGTCCCGCACGAGCTTGCCCTGCCACTGCTCGCGGGGCGCCTGGACGATGTGCTCGAACGGCAGCAGGCCGATCGCGCGGCGGTCCTCGACCACCGGGTATACCGAGTGACGGAACTCCGCCGTCATCGCGTCCGCGAGCTGGCCGAGCGTGACGTTCGCCGGCACCGTGATCGGGTCCGGCACCATCACGTCCGCGACACGCCGGTCGCCGAACAGCTCGAGCCGGCTCGCGACTCGGTGCTCCTCCGCAGCCGCGGAGAAGAGGAACCAGCCGATGAACGCGAGCCACGCGCCGGTGAACGCGCCGACGACGACGACGAGGGCCAGTCCGCCTGTGACCAGAAGCACCCCGAAGACCTGACCGGTCCGGGCGGCGAACCGCGTGGCGAAGGCGAAGTCCTGGCGTACGTGCCAGAGGATCGCGCGGAGGATCCGGCCGCCGTCGAGGGGAAGCGCGGGCAGGAGGTTGAAGACGAGCAGCAGCAGGTTGATGTAGCCAAGCCAGGCCACGATCCCGTCGACGGCGGCCGGGAGCCCGGCCCGGGCGAGACCGACGGAGGCGCCGCCGATGAGCGCGGACACGGCCGGCCCCGCGACCGCGATGCGCAGCTCGGCGCCGGCGGAGGGAAACTCGCCGCGAAAGCGCGCGACCCCGCCGAAGAGCCAGAGCGTGATGCCCTCGATGTGCATGCCCTCCCGCTGGGCGACGAACGCGTGCCCGAGCTCGTGCGCGAGGATCGACGTGAAGAAAAGGGCGGCCGCGACGACCGCCATCGCGAAGTACACCGTGTCCGAGAGTCCGGGGTTCTGCTCGGGAAAGACCCCGCGCGCCAGCGTCCAGACGATCACGGCGAAGATGACGAGCAGGCTCCAGTTCATCCCGATGCGGATCCCGCGGATCGTGCCCAGGTGGAAGCTCGAGGTCACGCCATCAGCGTACCCGGGGGGCGGCCTGTACCCGGAGGGCCGTCCGAGCCCGCGGCGACGATACCTCCGTGGCCGGAGACCTCATCGACCACGGCGGCGAGCGGCAGGTGCCGCTCGAGCGCCCAGCGCTCGAGGCCCTCCGCTCGCGCGGGGAGTTCTTCTGGCTCGACGTCGCCAGGCCGGCGGCGCACGAGGTGCGCCTGCTCGGCGACGTCTTCGGCTTCCATCCGCTCACGATCGAGGACGCGCTGCAGTTCGGCAGGCGCCCGCGCATGGATCGCTACGACGGCTACGTGCTCCTCGTCGCGTACGCGGCGCGTGGCGACGACATCGTCGAGGTGCACGCCTTCTTCTCGCCGCGGTTCCTCGTGACGATCCGCCGGGCGGACAGCGACGCCTTCGCGGAGCTGCGCAGGCGGATCGTGACGGAGCAGTACGACATCGACCATCCGATGGCCGTCTTCTACCACCTCGTCGACGGCATGATCGACACGTTCTTCCCCGTGCTGAGCGCGATCGACGAGCGCATCGACGCGATCGGCGACCGAGTCGTCGAGGAGCCGACCGACGACCAGCTCCGCGAGGTCTTCGAGCTCAAGCGCCGCCTCGCCGCGCTCAGACGGATCGTCGTGCCTCAGCGCGACTACCTGAGCACACGCGAGGTCGCCCTCGCGATCCCCGGGATGAGCGACGAGGGCGAGCGCTACTTCCGCGACCTCTACGATCGGCTCGTTCGCCTTGCGGAGGCGATCGACAGCTACCGCGACCTGCTCACGAGCACCATGGACGTGTACCTCTCGACCGTGTCGAACCGGCTCGGCGTCGTCATGAAGAAGCTCACCGTGATCGCGACGATCTTCCTTCCGATCACCTTCGTCACGGGATTCTTCGGCCAGAACTTCGGCTGGCTGGTCGACGGGATCGGAGGCCTGGGGGCGTTCCTCGGCCTCGGGATCGCGCTTGAGCTGGCGGCGACGGCGTTCCTGCTCGTCTTCATGTGGCGCCGGCGCTGGTTCTAGCCTCGAGCTATGTCGAGAGCACGACGCCGAGCACCGGCAGCGACACGGTCAGCAGGAAGCTGATCCAGCCGACGATCTGCATCGGCCGCAGCAGCGTTCGCGGCCGTCCGTCGCGGATCTGGGTGTTTAGCCGCGGGCCGAGAACGAGGTCGTGGAGGACGACCATGACGACGAGGAGGACGAAGAGTACGGCCTTGGCGATCAGGATGTGCCCGCTCTCGGTGTGGAAGAGGACGTCCGCGTCGTCGGCGCCCCAGTAGCCGAACGCGAGCCATATCCCGCTCGCGCCGAGGACGGCGAGGGCGCCCCAGCCGATCGGCCTCCAGCGGCGGCCGAGCATTCGAACCTTGTCCGCCCGCTGCTCGGGCGTCAGCGTTCGGAGCACGGGCACGCCGACGAACACGAGCGCGACCGTCCCTCCGACCCACACGGCAGCCGCGAGCACGTGGAGGGCGACGAGCGTCGTGTACAAGCGGGCGAGCTACCGACGACCCTTGCGGGTCTTCTCCACGGCCTCCTCGATCCGCTTCGCGACCACCGGCGCTTGCGCACGGGCGGCGTCTGCGGCCTTCTTCGCGAGGATCGGCCCACGCGTGCGGACGGTCGTCTTCGCCCCGTCCACGAGTCGCG
>CAZCIJ010000026.1:0-19017 GCA_964498265.1 uncultured Gaiellales bacterium
GGGCCGCTCGATCCAGTAGCGGCGCAGCAGCTCGAAGTCGAACGTGAAGCCGACCGGCGAGCGTCGTGCCGCGATGCGCTCGAGGGCGCGCTCGGAGAGCGTGACCGGGGCGAGACCGGGAGGGGCGCCGAGGCACTTCTGGCTGCACGAGTAGCAGTAGTCGAGGTCCCAGTCCGAGGCCGAGCACGGGATGCCGCCGAGCGCCGTCACCTGATCGACCAGGAGAAGCGCCTCCGTGCCGCGCACGAGGTCGGCCAGCTCCTCGACGGGTTGCCAGACGCCGGTCGAGGTCTCGGCGTGGACGACGCAGACGAGGCGGGCCTCCGGGTGCCGCCGGAGTGCGTCGTCGAGCCGCTCCGGCGGGACGTGCCGGCCCGGCGGCACGGAAACCTCGACGACCTCGGCGCCGAGGCGGCGCGCGATCTCGGCGATGCGCACGCCGAAGTAGCCGGCGACGGCGACGATGACCGTGTCGCCGGGCTCGGTGAGGGCCTCGATGCCGGCCTCCATCCCCGCCGTCCCCGTCGCCTGGAGCGCGAGCGTCAGCCCGCCGCGGCGACCGAAGACGCTCTCGAGCATCGAGGACACCTGCTCGAGGACGGGGAGGAAATCCGGGTCCGTGTGACCGAGGAGCGGACGCTGCATCGCCGCGAGGACGGCCGGGTCGACGTTCGCGGGGCCCGGGCCGCAGAGGAGCCGAGCGGACGGCTGGAACGAGGGCGGTACCGCGCTCACGCGTTCACCGCCCGGTCGATCTCGTTGAGCAAGCGCTCGAGCTCCACAAGAGCCGCGTCCAGCGCCTCCTTGGTCTCGCCCTCCGCAGAGCTCGCGGCCTGCTCGAGCTCGTCCACAGCCTGCTCGAGCTCGCTCTGCGCCTGCTCGAGCTGGTCCTTGGAAGCGCTGCTGATCTCTCCGGCGGTTCCCCCGATGGCCTCGCGGGCGACGTCGGCCGCTTGCGCGGCCTGGTTGAGGGCCTGCTGGCCCACCGATCCGACAGCCTGCTTGGCGGCGTCGACGGCGTCGCCCGCCTCAGCCGCCGCGGTGGTGAGCGCGTCGACCAGCGCGCTCGTCGTCTCGCTCTCCTCGGACCCGCCGCAGGCCGCGGCCAGCGCCGCTACGGCGAGCAGCACGCTCATCACCCTCGCCACGCGCATGAGCCCCGCCACGCGCGTGAGGATAACTACGCGTCCGGCTTCGCGCCCGGGTAGCGAGGGAGGCCGTCTGCGGGCAACTCGTCCCAAACGGCCTTCGAGGCAACGAACGACCGGTACTGCGGGCGGATGCCCGGCTCGCCGTCGACCGCGCCCAGCCGGATCGAGACCTCGTGGCCTTCGGGCCAGGCTCCGCCGAAAAGGCTCGACCCGCAGACGGAGCAGAAGGCCTTGGCGGCTCCGCCCCGGGGCCGGTAGACGCGAACGAGGGTCTCGCCCCGCAGGAGGCGAAAGCCTTCGCGCGGGACGCGTCCCTGGGTCAAGCCGAACGTCCCCGAGTGCTTGCGACAACGCGAGCAGTGGCAGTGGTTGGCACGGCGGAACGGTGCGGTGACGACGAAGCGCACGCCCCCACAGAGACAGCCGCCGTACCGCGGCTCCTCGGAGGGCCCACGCGGTTCCGAAGAGGCCGAGGTCACTCTCACCCGCCGATGCGCTCGCCGAAAGGCGGTCTCACCGCGACCGCGAACGGCCTCGGACAGAGGCGGACGAGCGTCTCCGTGCGCGGCTGAGGGATCCGGAACCAGCCTCGGAAGGCGCGGTCGCGACCATCGGCCACGGGGAGAGGCTACCTCCTCTGCCCTGCATCGAGGAGCCTCGTCGCGCCAGCATCGCTCGTAGCGCCGGGGCGTCGCGGCTCAGACCACCCTCTCGTCGGGCAGCTCCTCGACGAAGTCCTGGCCGAGCCGCGCCGCGTCGAAGGCTTGCCCCACGAGGTGGTGGTAGGGAACGCCCGAGAAGAAGTGGTGACTGCGGGTCGGGAAGTCCTCGCCCTCGGCCCATTCGAGCCGCTGGAGCTCGATGTAGCCCTGCTCCTGGACCTCGCCCATGCGCTGCAGCAGCTGCGAGAGCCCGTGTCCCATGGCGTGCTGCCCGCCGAGGGTGATGAAGATGAACTTGAAGCCCATCTCGCCGAGCTCGGCGAACGTGATCGGGTCGGGGTCGTTGTACCACTTGAACGAGCTCGACCAGTTGAACGCGAAGCGGGCGTCGGGGAAGCGGGCCGTCACGCGCTCTGCGAACTCCTCGAGCGGCGCTCGGTCCGAGGTCGGGAACTCGCACCAGAGAAGATCGGGGATGCCGGTGTCGAGGTAGCGGCACGCGCGCTCGACCGCGAGGTCGAGCCCGCGGAGCGTCTCGGGGGCGCCGACCGCCGAGAGCCCGTCCGTGCGCGCGATCACGACGAAGTCGGGGTTGCCGCAGTCGTCGGCGACGGCCCGGGCCATGCGCAGCTTCCCGACCATCTCCTGCGCCGGCACGAGCGCCTTGCCGCCGATGTGGCCGCAGCGCTTCGGCAGAACCTGATCCTCGATGTGGGCCGCCGCGACGCCGGCGTTCACGTACAGCTCGGTCGTGCGCATCACGTTGAAGATGTTCCCGTAGCCGCCGTCCATGTCCACGATCACCGGCGGGACGTGCAGGTGCCGTGGCGGGATGCCCTTCTCGGGGTCGCCGACGGCCATCGTCAGCTGGAACTTGCGCAGCGCGGAGACCGTCCGCCGGGCGGCGTCCGCGATCTCGGCGCCGGCGTAGATGTCCATGTCGGTCGTGCCGAGGTGGCCGATCGCGAACGAGTAGCCGGAGAGGTAGACGGCCTTCAGGCCGTGGTACATGGCGAGCTGGGCGCCCATGGGGTCGTACACGCCCGGGCCGAAGAGGTACGGCTCGGTCTCGAGAAGGCGCCGCATCCGCGCCGCGGGGTTCTCGAAGCGCGACGCAGGGACGGCGAAGCCCTGCGGAAGGAGAGGAGTCGGAACGAGCTCGAGCTCCTGCTCGGCCTGCGCCTGCTCGATCTCGGTCGCCTGGGTCATATGGATCAGCTCCTCTCGTTCCGTGGCGAAATCGACCCGATATGAGGCTGGTTGTTCAGGAAGGGCAACGACCGGGGGGTCGTGGTCGGGAGTGTAGGTTTGGTGAACGTATCATCGCAATTCATTCTTACTATGCAATCCATAGATCTTGTTGATATCCTCGCCTCGTGCTGCTCGGTCAGCTCGAGGCGTTCGTCGAGACGGCGCGTCACGGCAGCGTCAGCCGCGCCGCCCGGGCGCTCTTCGTGACCCAGCCGGCGCTGACCGCGCGCCTGAAGGGCCTCGAGGCGGCGCTCGAGGTCGAGCTCTTCACGCGCACCGGGCGAGGGGTGCGCCTGACGGCGGCCGGCCGTACGTTCCTCCCGTACGCCCGGCGAGCGCTCGGCGCCGTGGCCGACGGCCGCCGGCTCCTCGCCGAGGCCTCGCGAGGCGACGGCGGCCAGCTGGCGATCGGAGCCGCGCCGGCCGTCTCCACGTACGTGCTGCCGGCGATCCTGCAGCGCTTCCACGCCGCCTACCCGAACGTCCAGCTCTCGGTGCGCACCGGGCATTCCGAGGAGGTCCTCGAGCTCGTCCTCCGCGAGGACGTTGAAGTCGGGCTGGTGCGAGCCCTGCGCCACCCGGAGATCCAGACCGTCCCCCTCTACGAGGACGAGCTCGTCCTCGTCGTCGACTCCGAGCATCGCTTCACGGTGCGGCACGAGGTCGACGTCGAGGAGCTGAGCGAGGAGCGTCTGATCCTCTTCGACCGCTCGTCGAGCTACCACGACGTCACGAGCGCGTTCCTGCGCGACCAGGGTGTGCTGCCACGAGGAATCATGGAGCTCGACAACATCGACGCGACGAAGAAGATGGTCGAGCAGGGTCTCGGCGTCGCGCTGCTCCCGTCCACGGCGGTGGGCGAGGAGCTCGAGTCCGGCGCGCTGTCGGCGATCCGGATCACCGATGCGGCGCCCTTGCGGCGCCGCATCGTCGCCATCCGCCGCCGCGACACGGGGCGCCCCGCAGGGCACGTCGCCGCGCTGCTCGACACGATCGCGGACGCCTCGGACGATCTCCAGGCCCGCTGGCGCTGACCGCCGACGGCGGCTGGCGCGAGGCCGAGCTCAGACGGCGAAGAGACGTCGGCGCCGCCTGCGCTCAGGGGGGCGCGGCGGGCGGTCCCGGCCGGCGAGGACGGCGGCGGGGACGTCCTCGGTCAGCCAGGCGGCGAGGCTCGGGTCGCCCACGGCCTCCGCTGCCGCGCTCATGCCGATGGCACGGATGTCGGGCGTGTGCGCGTCGCTCGCGAGCACGTGCGCGAGCCCTCGGTCGAGCAGCTCGAGGCCGGCCGCGCGCGAGCGCCTGCCCAGCCTGCCGTCGACCGAGGCGGCGGTCAGCTGGACGAGGGCGCCGCTGAGGACGACCGGCCGCAGTCGGTCTGGATCGGCCTGCACCTCGGCGTTGCGCTCGGGGTGCGCGATCACGGGCGTGATCCCGCGCGCCCGGAGGTCGAGCACGAGCGCCGGGAGCGCAAGCGGCCAGCCTGCGTAGGGGAACTCGAGCAGGACGTACGACGCGCTGCCGCCGAGACCGAAGCGCGCGAGCCCGTCCCTGCCGAGCGCATCGACCATCTCGAGCGCGACCTCGCCGCCGCCGCGCAGCTCGAGCGGGATGCCCTGAGCCGCGACGGCCGCCCGTACCTCGGCAAGGGCCGCCTCCATCGACTCGGGCCGGGTGGGATAGTCCGAGCGCACGTGGGGCGTGGCGGCGACGACGCGGATGCCGTCGGCGGCGGCGCTCCGAGCCATCGCCACCGCTTCGTCGAGCGTGTCGGGGCCGTCGTCGATCCCCGGGAGGATGTGGGTGTGGAGGTCGATCACGCAGGCGCGCCGATCCGTCCCCCCGCGCTCGCGACGACCGGACGAGGCGCGTCCACGGCCGCGTTCCGGCCGGGACACGGCGTGTGCGGCATCTGGGAGCTCATTCGGTCGTTTGAGTGTAGTTGGGCACTAGACTCGATCACCGGATGGATACGACCCCAGAACCCTCCCGCCTGCGAACGTTCCTGCGCCTGCTCGGCTTCCTGCGCCCGTACCGGTGGCCGGTTGCGGCGTCGGTCGGGCTGGCGGTCGCCTCCCAGGCGAGCGGCATGACGATCCCGTGGCTCACGGGCGCCATCATCGACGACGCCCTCCCCGGCGAGGACGAAGGGCGGCTGGCCTTGCTCGTCGGTCTCGTGGTCGTGTTCGGCGTCGCGAAGGCGCTGCTGATGGTCGGGCGCCGCCTGATCTCGGGCAAGCTTGCGCTCGCCGTCGAGTTCGACCTGCGAACCGCGCTGTACGGTCATCTGCTCCGGCTCTCGTTCCGCTTCTTCGACACCCACCAGACCGGGCAGCTCATGTCACGGGCCACGGTGGATCTGACGAACGTCCGCTTCTTCCTCGGCTACGGGCTGATCTTCCTGACGCAGCACGTGCTCACGGTCGTGGCGGTGGTGGGAATCCTGCTGTTCATCGACTGGCGGCTGGCCCTGATCGCGCTCGCCGTGACGCCGCTGCTCGTCGCGGTGGCCTGGCGGTACAGCCACGTGTCGCACCCGGTTCTCAGGGACGTCCAGCAGCGGATCGCCGACATGACGACGGTTGCGGAGGAGGCCATCGTCGGCGTGAACGTCGTCAAGGCGTTCGCGCAGGAGCCGGCGCTCGAGACCACCTTCCGCGCCAAGAACGAGAGGATCTTCGCCCGCTCGCTGGAGGCGACCCGCCAGCGGGCGTTCTACCTCCCGCTGCTGTCCTTCCTGCCGCTGCTCGCCCAGGGAGCGGTGCTCGTGGCCGGCGGCTACCTCGTCGTCGACGACCGCTTGACCATCGGCTCGTTCGTCGCCTTCAACGTCTACCTGCTGATGCTCGTCTTCCCGCTGCGCATGCTGGGCATGTGGATCGGGCAGGTGCAGCGTGCGGCGGCGGCGGGCGAGCGCATCTTCGAGGTGCTCGACGAGCCCGAGGACATCCGGGAGCAGCAGGGCGCCCGCGAGCTGCCGGCCGGCGGCGGTCGCATCCACTTCGAGGGCGTCACCTTCGCGTACGAGCCCGGGCGCCCGGTCCTCGGCGGCATCGACGTCGAGCTCGACCCGGGCACCGTGGTCGCGCTCATCGGCTACACGGGCGCGGGCAAGTCGACGCTGACGGCGCTGCTGCCGCGCTTCTACGACCCGCAGCAGGGTCGCGTGCTCATCGACGGAGTCGACGTGCGCGACCTCGAGCTGTCGTCGCTTCGCCGCGCCATCGGCGTCGTGTCGCAGGACCCTTTCCTCTTCTCGACGACGGTGCGCGAGAACATCGCCTTCGGGGTCGCGGGAGCGACCGACGAGGAGGTCGAGCGAGCGGCGCGCATGGCCCAGGCGCACGAGTTCGTCTCCGAGCTGCCAGACGGCTACGACACGCTCATCGGCGAGCGCGGCATCACGCTCTCCGGCGGCCAGCGCCAGCGGATCGCGATCGCCCGCGCGCTGCTCCTCGATCCGCGCGTGCTCATCCTCGACGACGCCACCGCGTCGATCGACGCGACGACCGAGGCGAGCATCCGCCTCGCCCTGCGCGAGGTGATGCGCGATCGCACGACGCTCATCATCGCCCACCGGCTGTCGACCATCTCGCTCGCCGACGAGATCGTCGTCCTCGAGCACGGCCGCGTCGTCGCGCGCGGACGGCCAGACGAGCTGCGCGAGGCAAGCGCGCTCTACCGGGAGATCGAGGACCACGGCCTCGTCGGCGGAGCGGTCCCGCTGGAGGCGAGCGCATGATCCCCGCTGGGGCCACCCCACTCCACCACCCGCTTTCAGCGTATCGCTGCTCGGCGCGCGTGTCCTGCGCGGAGCGTGCCGAGAGGCTCGCGAGCCCGTCATGAGGGTCTGGCAGGCGCACAGGATCAGCGAGCGCGTGTCCCGCGACCAGATCGAGGACTGGAGCTGGTCGCAGACGCTGCGGCGGGTCAACGTCCTCGTCCAGCTCGCGAAGCCCTATCGCTGGCGCGTTGCAGGGGGCGTCGCCGCCCTCCTCGTCGCGACCGCCGCCTCCCTCGCGCCGCCCTACCTCGGGAAGGTCGCGATCGACGAGGGCATCCGCGGCGAGGATCTGCGTCTGCTCGCGTGGATCGTGCTCGCCTTCGTGCTCGCCGGGCTCGTCGGCTGGGCCGCCGGCCTCGCGCAGACGTACCTCACGAGCTGGGTGGGCGAGCGCATCCTGGCCGACCTGCGGCTGCGGCTGTTCCAGCACCTCGGCCGACTCTCGCTCGGCTTCTACGAGCGGAACCGCACCGGCGCGATCATCTCCCGCATGACGAATGACGTGGAAGCGCTCGACCAGCTCGTCACCGAGGGAGTCACGAGCCTGGTCCAGAACACGCTCGTCCTCGCCGGCTCCGCCGCGATCCTCGTCGTCCTCGACTGGAGGCTCGCGCTCGCGACGCTCGCGGTGTTCCCGCTCATGGCGATCGCGACGGCGGTGTTCCGCCGCCTGTCGACGCGCGCCTACCGCCGGGTACGCGAGCGGCTGGGCGCGGTGACCGCGACGCTCCAGGAGGACATCTCGGGGATGCGCGTCGTCCAGGCGTTCGCGCGCGAGCCGCGCAGCCGCGACCGCTTCCACCAGATCAACGACCACTACCGCGCGGCGAACCACGAGACCGTCATCCTGAACGGCCTCTACTTCCCCTTCGTCGACTTCCTCTCGGCCGCCGCCACCGCCGTCGTGCTGGGCTTCGGCGGCTACCTCGTCTTCGACGGCTCGCTCACGATCGGAACGCTGTTCGCGTTCGTCGGCTACCTCGCGAACTTCTTCGACCCCGTCCAGGTGCTCTCACAGCTCTACAACACGTTCCTCGCCGCCGTTGCCGCGCTCGACAAGATCATCGACGTGCTCGAGGAGGAGCCCGAGGTGGAGGACGGGCCACGGGCCGTGGCGCTTCCACGGCTCGCGGGCCACGTCCGCTTCGAGCACGTCCGCTTCGCGTACGGGGAGGGAGCGGAGGTGATCCACGGCCTCGATCTCGACGTTCCCGCAGGCACGACGGTCGCCCTCGTCGGTCACACAGGGGCCGGGAAGTCGACGATCGCGAAGCTCCTCGCACGCTTCTACGATCCCCGGCAGGGGCGCATCACGGTCGACGGGCACGACCTGCGCGACGTCGCCCAGGCAAGCCTGCGGAGCCAGCTCGGGGTGGTTCCCCAGGAGGGGTTCCTCTTCTCGGGCACGATCCGCGAGAACATCGCCTTCGCGAAGCCCGGCGCCACGGACGAGGAGGTGGTCGCGGCCGCCGCGACCGTCGGCGCCCACGACTTCGTCGTCGAGCTTCCCGAAGGCTACGGGACGCAAGTCGGCGAGCGCGGCAGCCGGCTCTCCCTCGGCCAGCGACAGCTCATCGCCTTCGCGCGCGCCCTCCTCGCCGACCCGCGCATCCTCATCCTGGACGAGGCGACCTCGAGCGTGGACATCGCGACCGAGCGTCAGATCGAGCACGCGCTCGCCCGCCTCCTCGCCCGGCGCACCGCATTCGTCATCGCTCACCGCCTCTCGACGATCCGCCGCGCCGACCTCATCGTCGTGCTCGAGCACGGGCGTGTCGTCGAGCAGGGGACGCACGAGGAGCTGCTCGCCCGCGACGGAGCCTACCTCTCGCTCTACGGCGACTGGGCGCAAGCCGTCGCCTAGCCAGCCGTCCGACAGACGGACGACGAGCACGTGCCGCCCGGCGAGAAGGAGGGCCAGGCCTCCCTGGGCATCGACGAGCATGCGCCGGCGTGCTGCTCACGGGCCGAGAGGAATCTGGCCGTACACTCTTCGAGGCGACATGAGCCCGCGCGAACCCGAGTCCGAGCAGGAGCCGGCCGAGCTCACCGCCGTGCCCTCGTCCGCCGAGCTCGCTCGCGAGGCGCGGTTGACGCCCGCCGAGGCGGTCGAGCAGATGCGCATCAGGCTGCCGTGGCGTGCGAACCGCCGCCTGCGAGAGCTCGTCGAGCGCGTGAACGGCGACGACCAGCTCAAGGCGTGGTGGCACGTCGCGAACGTCAACGCCGTCAAGCGGCTCTCGATCAACGACCATTCCTGGGTCCACATCCAGATCGTCGTCAACATCGCCCTCAAGCTCCTGCGCCAGCTGGCCAGGCGAGGCGTGGAGCCGGCGATGGTGACCGACTACGGCATGGGCCAGGAGGACGCCGAGGTCGTCGTCGTCCTCGGCGGCCTCGTTCACTGCGTCGGCATGGCCGTTCACCGGGAGCGCCACGAGGACTGGAGCCTCTTCCTCGCCGAGCCTAAGTGCCGCGAGCTGCTGACCGGGCTCTACGAGGAGCCGGAGCTCACGGTCGTCGTGTCGGAGGTGCTCCAGGGCGTGACGTCCCACCGCGACGGAGGGAGGCCGCTGACGGTGGAGGCAGGGATCATCCGCGTCGCGGACGCGCTCGACATGGCCAAGGGGCGCTCGCGGATCCCCTTCGAGAGCGGCAGCGCCTCGATTCACGCGGTGTCGGCCGCCGCGATCGGCTCGGTCAGCATCGAGAGCGGCACGACCCGTCCCGTGCTGATCGAGGTGTCGATGACGAACCCGGCCGGGCTGTTCCAGGTCGACGAGCTGCTCGCCGCGAAGCTCCGCGGAAGCGGCCTCGAGCCGTACCTCGAGGTCGTGGCACGGATCGAGGCCGAGACCGAGCCTCGCGTCTACCGCCTCGAGGCATAGGAGCCGCGTCCTCTCGTAGGACCGCGATGCCGGGAGTCCCCCTGGTGGCGGCCCGTGGGGGAACCAGGGGTTCCTCCACGTCAAATCACTGGGGGGGTCTCCCCCGGAGCCTCCTGCCCGGGCACGGGCACCTGCGCCCAGCCGACCAGCTTGCCGTCGCGAAAGTAGAAGCTCGCTGCCGCGCGCGTGCCCGGCGGACCGTCGCACGCGCTCGAAGGGCGGTCACCGAGGCTGAACACGGCCAGCGCCACGTCCGGCCGGTC
The DNA here is from genome assembly GCA_964498265.1 of uncultured Gaiellales bacterium. Classification (GTDB taxonomy): domain Bacteria; phylum Actinomycetota; class Thermoleophilia; order Gaiellales; family Gaiellaceae; genus CAZCIJ01. Next base: position 10,000 of record CAZCIJ010000026.1, read on the forward strand.
GTAGGAGATCGAGATCACGGTGCCGGAGCACGGCAGGCCGGCGAACCAGGCGGCGATCTCCTCGTAGGTTCGGAGCTCCAAGGCCACCCCGCTCTGCGCGATCAGCGCCGGCAGCGCGAACAGGCGTGCCAGGGCGTCGTTGTCCTCGGCGTTGAGGTGAGCGCTCCACTCCCGGACGACTCGCTCCATCGTCGCACGATCGGTGGTTCCCTCCTCGGGCGGCTCAGGCTGCGGCCCGGACGGAGCCTCCCCGCCCGTCGCGGGCCCCCGCTCGCCGGATGCCGGCGCCGTGGAGGCGGAGGAGGTCGGCTGCCCGGGCGCGGCCTGCTCGCTCGAGCCCTCGCAGCCGGCCGCCAGTATCACTGCCACGAGGCTGGCGGCGAGCCAGCGGGCCATGCCCGGACGCTACACTGTTCCGGCCGATGCGGGGTCGTCTAACGGTAGGACGCCCGGCTCTGGACCGGGTAGTCTAGGTTCGAATCCTAGCCCCGCAGCCACGAAGAAACCCCCGCTTGCGGGGGTTTCTCCGTCGGGAGCGCCGTGACCGACGAAGCCACCCTCGCCGCGAGCCGGAAGATCGGGAGGCGCGTGCTCCTCGAGCGCTGGCGCGGCGGCCGGCTCGAGGTCGCCGATGAGCTCTCGAAGTGTTGGCACGTCCTCACACAGTGCTCGCGTTCTCCTCAGTCGGCTGGGCGCGATGCTCACGGAGAGCGCCTACCGTCGGGTGGCTGAGGATCGTCGAACGAAAGGAGTCTCGATGCTCGCGATCACCCAGAACGCGGCCGAGGCGATCAAATCGATCACCGACGCGCCGGAGTTCGGCGACGAGGCGGGCCTGCGGGTGGTCGCCGCGCCGGGCGACGAGCGGCCCGAGCTCACGCTCTCGATCGCGGACGGGCCGGAGGAGGAGGACGAGGAGCTCGAGGAGGGGGACGTGCGCGTCTTCCTCGAGCCCGACGCCGCCTCCTACCTCGACGACAAGATCCTCGACGCGCGCTACGACGAGTCCAATCGTCGCCTCAGCTTCGTGGTGCACGCGCCCTGAGCTCCGGACGGCGGCCGCGACGGCCGGGCGGGTCGGAGTAGCACGAGGCGGCGGTCATCCGCCGGCCCTTGCGCTCAGGGCGCAAAAGGATGGACGAACGGCCAGGGCGAGGCCTCCTCGCCGCGTCCCAGCGGAATCTCGACGAGGGCCGGGCCGCCGTCCTCCAGGGCCCGCTCGAGCGCGGAGCGCAGCGCGGCCGGCGACGCGGCGCGCTCGGCGGCGACGCCGAACGCCTCCGCGAGCTTCGGGAAGTCGGGGTTGCGGAAGTCGGCCTTGAAGACGCGCCCTCCGAAGAGGCGCTCCTGATCCCGGCGGACGTTCGCGTACCCGCCGTTGTTCACGACGACGGTCACGACGCCGATGCCGTACTCGGCCGCCGTGGCCAGCTCCTGCACGGTGAACAGGAGCCCGCCGTCGCCGGTCACCGAGACGACCGGGCGACCGGGCGCGGCCACCTTCGCCCCGAGCGCGGTCGGGAACCCGAAGCCGAGCGTGCCCTGAGCTCCGGCGCTGATGTAGGTTCGCGCTGCGTAGACGGGGTAGGCGCACCAGGATGCGAAGCCGAGCTGGGAGAGCTCCTCGACGAAGATGCCGTCGGCCGGCAGCACCTCGCGAATCGCGCGCAGGTATGCGGTCTGGGGCTGGAGCCTCCGCTCGTACTCGGCCTCAGCCGCGGCCTTGGCCGCGACGATCGCGTCCCGCCTTCCGGACGGTCGCACGCGGAGCCGGCCGAGCGCCTCCACGAGCGCGGCGACGGCGAGCTTGGCGTCGCCGGCGACGCCGACGTCGGCCGGGAGCCGCGTCAGCTCGAGCGGATCGACCTCGATCCGGACGAGGCTCGGCCTCGCCGGGCGTGGCGCGTACGCCATCATGCTCGCCCAGCGCATGTAGGGGAGCTCGAGGCGCGTGCCGATGCCGACGAGGACGTCGGTCTCCGGCCAGAGCTTCGAGGCGGGGTAGCCCGGCATGCCCAGGTCGTGGGCCTCGCTCACGATGCCCCGGCCGCCGCGATGGGCGACGACGGGTGCCTCGAGCAGCTCCGCCAGCGCCAGGATCTCGGTCGAGGCGTGGAGCGCCCCGCCGCCCACCATCACCATGGGCGCCCGCGACTCCGCGATCAGCTTCGCCGCCGCGTCGATCGCCGCGCCGTCCGGCGGCTGCGCCTCGACGAGCTCCTCGGCCGGCAGCGGGGGAGGAAGCTCGACGCCGGCCTCCTGAGACATCACGTCCCACGGCATCGCGAGCACTGCGACTCCCTGTCGCCCCGAGAGAGCCTGTCGCAGCGCCTCCTCGACCGCCGCCGGGGCCTCGGCCGCTCCGTCGACGCGCTGCGCCCACTTCAGGAACATGCGCAGCGTGCCGGCCTGGTCGGGCAGCTCGTGCAGATGCCCCCGGCCGCGTCCGAGGTAGGTGGACGGGATCTCGCCCGTCAGGCCGAGCAGCGGCGCGCAGGCGCTCTGGGCGGTCACGGCGGCGGCGGACGCGTTCAGGATGCCCGGTCCCGGAACGACGGAGAACACGCCCAGGCGCCCGGTGGCCTTCGCATACCCGAACGCCATGAAGGCCGTGGCCTGCTCGTGGCGGGGCGCGAGCACGGAGACGCGATCGCCCGCGCGCGCGAGCGCGTCGAACATCTCGTAGGTCTGCGCGCCTGGAATGCCGAAGACGGTGTCGACGCCGCGCAGCAGGAGCGCCTCCACGACGGCGGCCCCGCCGGACATGCGCTTCGTCTCCACCGCCTCGGGCACTCGTCTTGGCACCAGGACCGGGCGCCCGCCGAGATCTCGCGCCCGAGAACGTCTGCACTCGAACCGTACGGCCGGAAAGGATAGTGTCGTCTCGCGCCAGAGGGCGACGAGGAGACGCGTCCGCCGACCGAGCGATCGCGGGCCGTGGGGGTGCAAGCGAGGAGCGAGGACATGACGACCACCGCCGGAGCAGAACCGGAAGAGCAGCGCGACCGCACGACCACCGAGGGACAGGCGCCGGAGCTGGGCGCGCGCCCGTTCCGGTTCTACGACAATCGGCAGAAGTACCTGGCCTTCGTGAACACGTGCAACGAGAAGGCCGTGATTGCCGCGAGAGCGGCGCAGGAGCTGACTCACCTTCTGCCCATGCCGCCGGCTCTGAGGCTCTTCGACGCCGGCATGGGCGACGCGACCGTGCTCGCTCGCCTGCTGACGAGCGTGCACCGGCACTTCCCGACCGTGCCGGTGCTCGCCGTGGCGAAGGAGATCAGCCTCGAGGACGTCAGGCTCGGGCTCGAGAAGATGCCCGACCGGTTCCACGAGCACCCGCACACGGTGCTCGTGATCACGAACCTGAGCTACGTCGCCGCTCCGAGCCTCTCGCCGGGGGACGGGAGGGAAGGCGAGGAGCTGAACTGGCAGACCGTCCGCCTGAGCGGCACGTCGACGTACGAGTTCGTCGAGCAGATCGGCGCTCTCGCTCCGGCGCTGGCCCACGGCTGGCAGACGAAGACGAGCCCGCGGACCGGGAACCCGACCTACGTTCGTCCCTCGGTCCTCGTGATCTACCGAGAGGATCACGAGTTCCTCCTCGACAGCGTCATCCCGAGACCTGGACAGGCGCCCGGACGCTACGACTTCGTGCTCGCCTCGCAGCCCTGGCGCGCCCGCATGCCGGCGGAGTTCAAGGCGCGCACGGTTCTTGCCCCGCTCGCGCGCAGCCTCGCCCCCGGTGGGCGGCTGCTCGCCATCCAGTCCTACGGCCGGGATCCGGGGCTCGAGATCGTCCAGAGGCTGTGGCCCGGCGAGAACCCCTTTCTGGTCGACCGCCACCAGCTGCTGAGCGCCCTGAAGGAGGAGCTCGGGCCGGACGCCGAGGACTTCGACCTCGGCGTGCCCTCCGACGAGGATGCCCTGTTTCGCTTCAGCATGCACACGCTCCCGTCCGAGATCGGCGACCGGATCGGAACGTCGACCCTGTTCGCCGCCTGGAACGCGGTCATCTACGTGAACCAGGTCGAGGACGAGCGCCTGGACCCGGTCGTCCACGACGGCTCCTACCTCGAGGCGACGCAGGCCGTCCTCCGGAAATACGGCGGCCTGTGGTTCAACGACGAGGCGTTCGTCGTCTCCCGCAAGCGACCCTAGACGAGATCGTGCGCCGCAGCGCCCCCCTGGGCCGCTGCGGCGGTGCTAGCGCGACGTTTGACGACTAGGACGGCACGCCGAGGCCCGCGCCCTCGACCACGCGCGGAACGGCGTCGGCCTCCCACCCCGGGGCCATGACGTGCACGCCCGCCACGCCGGCGACGTCGCGGACGCGCCTGACGATGTCGACCGCGACCCCGACGCCGGCGGCCTTGGCCTCGTCGCCCGCGAGCCCCTCCATCCGAGCGAAGGTGGCGTCGTCGACCTCGACGCCGGGAATGTTGTCGTGCATGTGGCGGAGCATGCGCGTGCTGCGCGGGGGAGTCACGCCGACGAGCACCGGGGCGCGCTCGGCGACACCGGCCTCCACTATCGGCGCGAACCATTCCTCGAAGCGGTCGACGTCGTACACGATGTTCGTCTGGAAGAAATGGGTGCCGGCGTCGAGCTTCTGCTCGAGCTTCTCGGGCGCGTCCACGAGCGGGTTCGCCGCGCTCGCGATCAGGAACCCGGTCTGCGTCTCGAGCGTCTCCCCGGCCGCGAGCCGGCCTGCGTTCAGCTCGCTGACGAGACGAACGAGCCCGGTGGAGTCCAGGTCTCCGACACGCGTGGCGATCCGCTCGTAGGGCCCGACCTTCAGGGGGTCGCCGGACAGCGCGAGGATCGCGCGGACGCCCAGCGCCCAGGCACCGAGAAGGTCGGCCTGCAGCGCCATCACGTTCCGGTCGCGAGTCGTCGCCTGGAGGATCGGCTCGAGCCCTTCCTCGAGCATCCAGACCGAGCACGCGAGCGGCGAGAGCTTCACGGTCGCCGCTTGGTTGTCGGTGACGTTGGCCGCGTGGACCAGGCCCGCGAAGGCGCGCGCGGTGCGGCGCACCGGCTCGGGGTCGGGGTTCACGGGCGGGCCGAGCTCCGCGGTGACCGCGAACTCGCCTGCGGCGAACGCGTCACGCAGCGTCATCGCGCGACAGCTTAACCCCGCGGCGCCGAGGTGTAGAGTCAGCATTATGAGTGACAACGTTTACAGGGTCACGGAGGTCGTCGGCACGTCGTCCGAGAGCCTGGAGGACGCGATCCAGAGCGCGATCGGCCGCGCAGCCGAGACGCTGCGCAACCTCGACTGGTTCGAGGTGGCCGAGATCCGCGGCCACCTCGCCGAGCAGCGGATCGCCCACTACCAGGTGACGGTCAGGATCGGCTTTCGCTTGGACTAGGGGCTTCCCAGGCCGACCCCGGTGTTCTACCGCCCCGCCGACGACCACGGGTTGGACGGCAACCCGTTCAACCAGCTCGTCGTCCCGCGCCCGATCGGCTGGATCTCGAGCATCGGACGAGACGGCGTCGTGAACCTGGCGCCGTTCTCGTTCTTCAACGCCGTCGCTTACGTCCCGCCGCAGGTGATGTTCGCGGCCACCGGGCTCCACCGGCAAGGCGGGCCGAAGAACTCGCTCCGCAACATCCGCGAGACGGGCGAGTTCGTCGCGAGCCTCGCGACCTGGGCGCTGCGCGACTCGGTCAACCTCACGAGCGCTCCCGCGCCGCACGAGGTGGACGAGTTCGAGCTCGCCGGGCTCACGAAGCGGACGGCGCGGATCGTCGGCCCGCCCTACGTGGCCGAGAGCCCCGTCCATCTCGAATGCACGCTGACCCGGATCGTCGAGCTGCCGACGCCCGATCCGGACGACCCGAACACGGTCGTCTTCGGGGAGGTCGTGGGCATCGACATCGCCGACGAGGCGATCCGCGACGGCCGCGTCGACGTGCTGGCGCTCGATCCAATCGCCAGGCTCGGCTACGACCAGTACACGCGCGTCGTCGAGGTCTTCGCGATGACGCGGCCGGGCTGGCCGCTCGACGCGTGACCGAGCGGCGCGCGCCCGCGCGCGCTCTCAGCGAGTCGCGCCCGGGGTCATCTCGGCCGGCCACGGCCGTCCGCCGACGCCCCAGTTCTTCGGCGAGTGTCCCTCGACGACGACCCACGTGTGCTCCCGGAGGCCCGGCTCGTCGGTCGCCTCGCACAGCGCGTCGGTCAGCTTCTCGATCAGCCTCGCGCTCGTCTCGTCGTTGACGCGGAAGTCGAAGAGCTTCACCTCGATCAGGGGCATTCCGGCTCCTTTCGCTCGCGGGACCACCGGGCGCACGGCGCCCCGCCGTGGAGTATGCGGCAGGACGACGGCGTCCACAGCGCACGCTAGCGCAGCGAGCGTCCCTGCCCGGCTCGCGCACCTTCGAGCGGACGGCCGAGAACGCCGGCTACGGGAGCCGGTTGAACCAGACGACCGAGAGACCGCCGGCGAGGAGCACCAGGACGGCGCCGGCCCCTGCGAACACGAAGGCGATGTCGCGCTTTTCCTCGGTGAAGCCGATGTCCGAGCCGAGCTGCCCGTAGACCCGCTCGAGCGCCTGCTCGGACGGGGCCTCGAAGAACTCCGCGCCCGTCGTCTCCGCCACCTGCGTCAGCGTCTCGCGGTCGGGAGGCACCGGGACGACCTCCTCGCCGCCGAAGCCGTCGCTGACCGTCACCGTGCCTTCGTCGGTCCCGAGAGCGACCGTGAAGACCTTCACGCCCGCCGCCTGCGCCTCGCGCGCGGCCTCGATCGGATCGCGTGTGTCGGGCGAGGGCTCGCCGTCCGAGAGGAGCAGCACGACGAGCGGAGGCCCGTCTTCGCCGCCGGTGTCGGCCGCGAGGGTTCGCTCGTCGTTCCCGAGGCTGGCGGCGAGCCCGATGGCGTCGCCGATCGCCGTGCCGCCGTCCGCCTGCAGGAAGCCGAGCGCTCTCCGCACCTGATCGTGCTCGGCCGTCGGCGGGAGCGCGACCTGCGCCTCGGTCGAGAACGTGACGAGACCGACGCGCAGCTCGTCGGGCACCTTGTCGAGGAACGCCTCGGCGGCGCTGCGTGCGGCCTGAAGCCGGGTTGGGTCGACATCCGTCGCCTCCATCGACGTGGAGACGTCCATGGCGAGCACGACGGTCGCCTGCTCCTCCGGCGTCCTCACCGTCGCCTGCGGCCGGGCGGCGCCGACGACAAGCAGCGCCAGCGCGAGCAGGAAGAGGGCCGGCGGCAGGTGCCGTCGCCACCGCGGCGAGCGCTCGACGACGTTCGCCAGCAGGTCGAGGTTCGTGAAGCGAACGGCGTACTTCATGCGCCGCCGCTGCACCAGGAGGTACGCCCCGAGCGCCAGCGGAACCAGCACGAGCCCAACGAGGGCGAGCGGCCAGACGAAGCTCACCGCGCGCGTCCCATCCGCCGCAGGAACAGCGCGAGCTCCCGCAGCCAGTCGCCCGAGGTCGAGAGCACGACGTGGTCGGCGCCCGCGCGGCGCAGCTCGGCTGCGAGCTCGCGCCGCTCGGCGGCCGCCCGCTCGGCGAAGCGCGCGCGCAGCCGTGGATCACGCGTGTCGACACGGAGCTGGCGCCCGGTCTCGGGGTCGGTGAACCACACCTCGCCGATGTCCGGGAGCTCCTGCTCGCGCGGGTCGCGCACCTCGACGGCGATGACGTGGTGCCGGCCGGCGGCGTCGGCAACGGGCGTTCGGACGACGTGGCCCCGGAAGTCGCTCACGAGGACGATCACCGACCGGCTGCGCGCGAGCCGGGCCGTTGTCCGCAGGGCCTCGTCGAGCGTGGGCCCGTGGAGCCCGTGCTCGGCCTGCTCGCGGCGCAGCGCCTCGAGCAGCGAGACCATGGCCGGCCGGCCCTGACGCGCGCGAGCGACGGACGGGTCGTGGCCGCCGAAGGTGACGACGCCGAGGCGGTTGCGCCGGCGGCTCGTCAGGTGACCCACCGCGAGCGCGACTCCCTCGGCGACGTCCGCCTTGCGGCGATCGGCGGTGCCGAAGATCATCGACGGCGACGTGTCGAGGACGAGCCACGTCGTGAGCACGCGCTCGGCGACCTCGACGCGCACGTGAGGCTTCGTCGTCCGCGCCGTCACGTTCCAGTCGATGCGGCGGACGTCGTCGCCGATCTCGTAGGTGCGCACCTGGGCGAGCTCGGTGCCCTCGCCGAGGAGCGCGGAGCGGTGGTCGCCGGCGAGGAGGCCGTCGATCCGCCGCCTGACCGTCAGGTCGAGCGCGCGCAGGAGGGCGTCGGGCATCGGGCCGGGGCCTGGGCGGCTCGCCGTCCGCGACGGCGCGAGAGCCGTGAGCCCGCGCGAGATCCCGTCCTCGCGCGTCACGCGGCTTCCCGGGTCAGGTCGATCCGGGGCATCTCCACCGCGGCTAGCACGGCGTCGAGGATCGCGTCCGGCGAGACCTCTTCGGCGAGCGCCTGGTAGCTGAGGACGAGGCGGTGGCGCAGCACGTCCTTCGCCAGCTCGTGGACGTCCTGCGGCAGCGCGTAGCGCCGGCCGCGCAGGAGGGCGAGCGCCCGGGCCGCGTGGATGAGGCCGATCGACCCGCGCGGGCTGGCGCCGAAGGCGACGTGCGCCGCGCTGTCGGGAAGGCCGTGGTCGGCCGGTCGCCTCGTCGCGAGGACAAGGCGCACGGCGTAGTCGGTGACCCGGGGGTCGACGTACACGGTTGCGCTCGCTCGTTGCAGCTCTCGGAGCCGCTCGACCGTGACGACCTGCTCCACCTCGGCGAGACCGACGAGGGAGCGCTGGACGACGGTCAGCTCGTCGCGGTAGTCCGGGTAGTCGACGAGCACCTTGAGGAGGAAGCGGTCGACCTGCGCCTCGGGCAGCGGGTAGGTCCCCTCGGACTCGATCGGGTTCTGCGTCGCGAGCACGAGGAACGGATCGGGGACCTGGTAGGTCTTCCCGCCGATCGTCACCTGCCGCTCCTGCATGACCTCGAGAAGGGCCGACTGCACCTTGGCGGGCGCGCGGTTGATCTCGTCGGCCAGGAGCACGTTGC
>CAZCIJ010000027.1:0-13470 GCA_964498265.1 uncultured Gaiellales bacterium
CGGCGAGGGCATCTCCTGGGAAGGCTCGATCATCGACGTCGGGCTCGAGCACAGCGTCGTGCAGAAGTCGGGGTCGTACTTCAGCTTCGGCGACGAGCGGCTCGGCCAGGGCCGTCAGAACGCCATCGCCTTCCTGCGCGAGCATCCGGACGTCGCGGCCGAGATCGTGCGCGGCATCGGAGCGGTGCTCGGGGAGGACGCGCTCGCGCCCGTCTTCGCGCGTGACGATGATGCAGCGGCAGCACCGGCCGGCACCGAGGAGGAGGTCGCCGAGGTCGCGTAAGCCCGTCGAGCCGAGCTTCGAGGCCGTGACCGGGACGAGGGACGCGTACGACGACGCTGCGGCGCTCGAGCTGGCCGCGCGTGCCCTGCATGCTCGCGACGTCTCGGCGGCCGTGCTCGAGCGTACGCTCGCGAAAGCGGGTTTCGACGCTGAGACGCGGCAGCGAGTGCTCGCTCGGCTCCGCGAGGCCGGCTTCCTCGACGATGCCCGGCTCGCCTGCACGCGCGCGCGCTCGCTTGCAGGACGGGGCTGGGGCGACGCGGCCATCGACAGCCGCCTGGCCGAGGCGGGCGTCGGGGCGGACGACCGCAGCGCTGCGCTGGCCACCCTCGAGCCTGAGGCGCTTCGCGCCGCCCGGCTCGCCGCCGCCCGCGGCGAGGACGCGCGGCGCTCCGCGCGCTTCCTGGCGCGCCGAGGCTTCTCGAGCGAGGCGGTCGAGGCCGCGCTCGGGTCGCCCGACACCCTGACGTGCCCGGAGTTACCATAGGTTGTTGCCAATTCGCATCTCTCGCTTACGAGGAACGACTTTTCGCCGGATCAACGGATGAAGACGAACGACATCTCCGTCTGGAGAGCGACGAGGACGCGACCGCTCGCCGGAGGCTCACAGCACTAAAGGCACGTTCCGCCACCAACGCGGCTACCGTCCACCACGCGCGCGACTGCGCGATCCGCCGAAGGCCGTTCCTACGGGGCACCAACGTAGGAGCGCTCAATGCTACTTCTCGTCGTAGGTATCCTCGTCGGCCTAGCCGTCGGCGGGGTCGTCGCCATTGTCGTCGCGCGCACGGTCCTCAGCGGCCGGTTCTCGGCCGCGCGTGAGGAACGCCAACGGCTGCTCGACGACGCTCGGCGCGACTCCGAGTCCATCAGGCGCGAGGCGCAGGTGGAGGCCCGTGAGGAGGCGGTGCGGCTGCGGGCAGACGTGGAGCGGGAGCTTACCCAGCGACGCGCAGAGGTCATCGCCATCGAGGAGCGGGTTCTCGAGAAGGAGGAGGACATCGACCGCAAGCTGGGCGAGCTCGATCGGCGGGAGCAGTCGATGTCCGACCGCGAAGCCCACCTCGCCCGAGTGCAGGAGGAGACGGAAGAGGCGCGCGCAAGCCAGATCAAGGAGCTGGAGCGCATCTCCGGGATGACCGCCGGGGAAGCTCGTACCGAGCTGCTGAGCCGCTCCGAAGAGCTCATCCGGCACGAGATGGCGAGGATGGTGCGCCAGGTCGAGGAGGAGGCGCAGGCGGATGCACGGCAGCGCGCGCGGAACCTCGTCGCCGACGCGCTCCAGCGGGTTGCGGCGAGCCACGCCGCCGAGACGACCGTGTCGCTCGTGCAGCTCCCCTCGGACGACATGAAGGGCCGGATCATCGGCCGCGAGGGTCGCAACATCCGCGCGCTCGAGAACCTGACCTGCGTCGAGTTCATCATCGACGACACCCCGCAGGCGGTCGTGCTCTCGTCGTTCGACGGCATGCGGCGCGAGATCGCCAAGGTGACGCTGATGAAGCTCGTCGAGGACGGGCGAATCCATCCCTCGAGGATCGAGGAGATGTACTACCAGTCCAAGGCGGAGATCGAGGAGCACGTCCTGCAGGCGGGCGAGCAAGCGGTCTTCGAAGCCAACTGCGGGAAGATGCACGAGGAGCTCGTGAAGGTCCTGGGGCGGCTCCGGTACCGCACGAGCTACGGGCAGAACGTCCTCAAGCACTCGCTCGAGGTGTGCCACTTGGCGGGGATCATGGCGGCCGAGCTCGGCGTGAGCGTCAAGACGGCGAAGCGCGCGGCCTTGCTCCACGACATCGGCAAGGCGATGACGCACGAGGTCGAAGGGCCGCATGCCGCCATCTCCGCGCAGCTCGCCAGGAAGTACGGCGAATCGCCTCAGGTCGTGCACGCGATCGAGGCGCACCACTACGAGGTTCAACCGGAGACCGTGGAGGCGGTCCTCGTGATCGCCGGCGACGCCATCTCCGCGTCACGGCCCGGCGCTCGCGGCGAGAGCCTCGAGAACTACATCAAGCGCCTCGAGGGTCTCGAGAAGATCGCCGCGAGCAAGGCCGGCGTGGAGCGCGTCTTCGCCCTCCAGGCCGGCCGGGAGATCCGCGTCATGGTCAAGCCGGCCGAGGTCGACGACGACGTCGCCGTGCTGCTCTCCCACGAGATCGCACGCGATATCGAGCAGCAGCTCGAGTACCCGGGGCAGATCAAGGTGACCGTCATCCGCGAGTCCCGAGCCGTGGAGTTCGCGAAGTAATCGCGAAGTCCACGGCTCGGGACGGGGACGCGCAGGCGCAGCCTGCCCCGGTCACGCGGAGGGGCGGGGCACGCCCCGCCCGGCCGCCCAGCGGATAGCGCTTGGGAGCAACCCCAGCCCGGCTACCATGGACGCCGATGCGGCGCTACCACGTCACGACGTTCGGGTGCCAGATGAACGCCCACGACTCCGAGCGCATCAAGGGCATGCTCGAGGAGCTCGGGCTCGGCGAGGCGCCGTCACAGGCGGACGCCGATGTCCTCGTCTTCAACACCTGCACGATCCGCGAGAAGCCGGACCAGCGCCTCACGGCGCACCTCGCGCAGGCCCGCGCGCTCAAGGAGCGGGACCCGGAGCGAGTCGTGGCCGTCGGCGGCTGCTACGCCGAGGCCCAGCGCGAGCAGCTCTTCGATCGCTACCCGTTCGTGGACGTCGCCTTCGGCCCGGGCTCCATTCCCCACCTCGGCGAGTGGCTCGGCGCGGGCGGGCAAGTCCCGCGCGGCCGCTTCGCGGAGTGGCGGCGCTTCGCCGGCGATCTGCCCGCGCGGCGTGAGCGCCGCCACCAGGCGTGGGTGCAGATCTCGATGGGATGCAACTCCCGGTGCTCGTACTGCATCGTCCCGGCGGTGCGCGGACGCGAGCAGAGCCGCCGTCCAGGCGACATCCTCGCCGAGATCGAGCGGCTCGCGGCGGACGGGGTACGCGAGGTCACGCTCCTCGGCCAGAACGTCAACTCCTGGGGGCGCGATCTCGTCGGCGCGGGATTCCGCACCGACTTCGGCGAGCTGCTCCGCGCCGTCGACGCCGTCGCCGGCATCGACCGCATCCGCTTCACGAGCCCGCACCCGAAGGACTTCCGGGAGCCGGTCATCCGGGCGATCGCCGAGTGCGAGTCGGTCTGCGAGCACACGCACCTCCCGGTCCAGTCCGGGTCGAGCAGGATCCTCAAGGCGATGCGGCGCACGTACAGTCGGGAGCGCTACCTCGCGCTGGTCGAGCGAATGCGGGAAGCCATCCCCGATCTCGCGCTCACGACCGACGTCATCGTCGGCTTTCCCGGCGAGACCGACGACGACTTCGAGCAGACGCTCTCCCTCGTCGAGGACGTGCGCTTCGACGGCGCCTTCACGTTCGTCTTCAGCCCGCGCCGGGGCACCGAGGCGGCCACCATGCGCGACCAGGTGCCCGAGGCGGTCGCGCACGCGCGCATCGAGCGCCTGATCGAGACCGTGCAGCGGGTCGCCGCCGAGCGCAATCGCGAGCGCCTGGGACGGCTGGAGCAGGTGCTGGTCGAGGGTCCCAGCCGAACGGACCCGCGGCTGCTTCGCGGACGCACGCGCCGCAACACGACGGTGAACTTCGCGGGATCCGCGTCTGCCGGCGACCTCGTGGACGTGCGTATCGAGGGCTCCACGTCGACGACGCTCCGCGGGACGCAGGCGGTGACGGCAGCGGCGTGACGGCGACGGTCGAGGCGCGCTCGCTCGCCTGGGACGGGTGTCTCAACGTCCGTGACCTGGGCGGCCACCGAACCGAGGACGGGGGCCTGACCCGCTTTCGCAGGATCGTCCGCGCGGACTCCGTTCACCGCCTCAGCGACGCCGGCTGGCAGGCGCTGGCCGCCTACGGCGTCCGCACCCTCGTCGACCTGCGGCTCGACGACGAGCGCCGGACGGACCCACGGCGTGAGCTCCCGATCGAGATCCGGCACATCCCCGTTCTCGACGGAGCCGACGAGGCGTTCTGGGTCGGCGTGCGCTCCCTGTCGGACGCGGCCGAGGACGTGGCCGCGGCCGCGCGGGCCGTCTACCTGACCTTCCTCGAGCGCTTCCATGCCCGCTTCGCCGAGGCCGTCGCCGCCCTCGGCCGCCCCCGTGGCGGCGCCGTGCTCGTCCACTGCGTCGAGGGGAAGGACCGCACAGGACTCGTGTCCGCGCTCACGCTGCGACTGGCCGGGGTCGGCCTCTCCGACATCGGTGCGGACTACGCGCTCTCCGAGCGGCTGCTCGCCCCCCGTCTCACGCACTGGGTCGACGAGGCGGGAGACGACGCGGAGCGCGCGCGCAGGCGCCGGGTCAGCCGGACGCCGGCGGCCGGGGTCGTGGGCGTGCTGCGCGAGCTCGAGCGCCGGTACGGAAGCGTTCGCGCGTACCTCCACGCGGGCGGCGCGAGCGCAGCCGAGCTCGACCGGACGCGCGCGCGCCTGCTCGAGTAGGCTCTCGTGCCGCCCGTAGGCCCTTCGGTGCTCGCCGTCTTCGGCCCAACCGGGTCCGGCAAGAGCGCGGTGGCGGAGGAGCTCGCCCGGCGCCTCGCGGGCGAGGTCGTCTCTGCCGACTCCATGCAGGTGTACCGGGGCCTTCCGATCCTCACCAACCAGCCGACCTCTCCTACCCGCCTCGTCGGCGTCTGGTCGCTTCGCACGGAGGGATCGGTCGGGCGCTATGCGCGGCTCGCCCACGAGACGATCGACGAGATCCTCGCCTCCGGATCCCCACCCGTGGTCGCCGGAGGTACGGGGCTGTACCTTCGCGCAGCACTCGCCGAACTCGACGTTCCGCCCCCTCCGGAACCCGGGGCGAGGAAGCACCTCGACCGCCTCTACGACCGCCTCGGCGCCGAGCGCGCGCACGGGCTCCTCCTCGAGCGGGACCCCGCCGCGGCGGCGCGCGTGCATCCCAACGACCGGCGGCGCGTCGTGCGCGGGCTCGAGCTCCTCGAGGCGGGAAGCTCGCTGCGGCCGGACGACGACCAGCTCTGGGGCGAGCGGACCCGCCATCCGACCGTCGTCGTCGGCCTCGAGCTTCCGAGGGACGTGCTGGCGGCTCGGATCGAGGCACGCACGAGGGCCATGTTCGCCCGCGGCGTCGAGGACGAGGTGACACGCGCGCTCGAGGAGCCCGTATCCGCGACGGCGAGGCGCATCATCGGGCTGCGCGAGGTCGCAAAGCTGCCGCGCGAGCAGGCGATCGACGCGATCATCGCGCGCACCCGCCGCTATGCGGCCTACCAGCGCAAGTGGATGCGGAGGATTCCGGCGCTCGTCCCTCTCAATGGTGACCGGTCGCCCGCCGCGATCGCCGATGAGGTTGTGACCATCCTTCGACAGAGGAGCAGCGATGGCAGGTAAGGCACTTCCCCTTCTCGTCCTTGCCGGAGCGCTGGCCCTCGTCGCGGCCGCCTGCGGCGGAGGCGGCTCTGACAGCGCCTCCTCGGAGGGCCAGGCGTACGCGGACGCGGTCGCGTCGAACTTCACGGAGCCCCGCGGCGGCGAGGAAAGCCCGATCTCGGACGACGAGGCGAACTGCGCCGGGACGCGCATCGTGGAGGCGCTCGGCGTCGAGCGCTTGAGCGACGCAGGCGCCACGCCGGAATCGATTCGGGAGTCCGACTCCGTCGACGACGTCGTGCCCGATCTCACCTCCGAGGAGGCGGACGAGATCGCCACCGCGATCTACGACTGCGTCGACGTGAGCGCGCTGTTCGTCCAGGGCTTCGCCGCCTCCGCCGCCGAAGACGGGGTCACGATCTCCGACGACAAGCTCGAGTGTCTCGCGAACAACTTCGAGAGCAGCGAGCAGCTGCGCGATGCGTTCACGCAGAGCATCATCACGGGGGAAGACCCCGACTTCCAGACCGACACGGGCCTCCTCCTCGAGATCCTCGGCGATTGCTTCACCCTCGAGGAGCTCGTCGAGATCGGGCAGCAGACGGCAGACGAGTAGCGCGCGGTGCGCTTCGCGAAGTGGCACGCGCTCGGGAACGACTACCTGATCGTCGAGCGGGCTGGCGACACCGGCCCGCTCGACGGCTCGCTCGTCGGGCGGCTGTGCGACCGCCGCCGGGGCATCGGCGCCGACGGCGTCATCGAGGTTCTCGAGACGGGCGGCCGCAGCGCCCGGATCCTCGTCTGGAACCCGGACGGGTCGCAGGCGGAGCTCTCCGGGAACGGCACGCGCATCGCCGCCCGCTGGCTGGCCGCTCGCGCACGCTCCGAGGAAGTCACGATCGTCTCCGGCGACCGCGAGGTGCGAGCCCGCATGCGCGGAGGCGCCCTCGTCGAGCAGGACCTCGGCCCCATCGCCGCAGGGGACGCAGAGCACCTCGAGGTCGACGGCGCGGACGTCGTGTTCACGCCGGTGACAGTGGGCAATCCGCACGCGGTCGTCGAGCGCGCGCCCGAGCGGGCGACCCTGCTCGAGCTGGGGCCCCTGCTCGAGCGCCACCCGCGCTTTCCCGAGCGCACGAACGTCCAGCTCATGCGCGTCGACGGCCGCCACGAGATCACGGCGCTGGTCTGGGAGCGCGGGGCGGGGGAGACCCTCTCGTCCGGGACGAGCGCGTGCGCCGCGGCTGCGGCGGCGATCACCCGCGGCCTCTGCACGAGCCCGGTCACCGTTCACCTTCCGGGCGGCGACCTCGAGGTCGCGCTCGACGGACGCGGGCACGCCCTGCTGACGGGCCCCGCGCTGGAGATCTGCCACGGGGTCGTCTCGCGCGAGCTGCTCGCAAGGTGAACCGCACGTTCGCTCTCGCGGTGAGCCGGAAGCTCGCCGCGAGAGTGAACTGGAGGTTCGCCGCGCAGCGGCCTCCCGCGCAGCGCGCCGGGCCGCGAAGGCCCAGGCCGGCGAAGGCGGCCGTATCGACAACATCGCTACACGGCGACCCCGTAGCTCCTCAGCGCCTCGTTCAGGCTGACCTTGAGGTCGGTCGATTGCGTCCGCCGACCGATGATGAGCGCCGCCGGCAGGTCGTACGTTCCCGCCGGGAACTCCTTCGGCCGCATTCCCGGGACGACGACCGAGCGCGGCGGCACGTAGCCGCGGGACTCCACGGGCTCCGACCCCGTGACGTCGATGATCGGCGTCGAGGCAGTCAGGACGACGTTCGCGCCCAGAACAGCCTCGGCTCCGACGATGACGCCCTCGACGACGATGCAGCGGGACCCGACGAAGGCGCCGTCCTCGACGACGACCGGCCTCGCCTGCGGCGGCTCGAGGACGCCGCCGATACCGACGCCGCCCGACAGGTGGACATCGGCGCCGATCTGGGCGCACGAGCCGACCGTCGCCCACGTGTCGACCATCGTGCCAGAGCCGACCCAGGCTCCGATGTTCACGTAGCTCGGCATGAGCACGACGCCGGGGGAGAGGTACGAGCCGTAGCGTGCTACGGCCGGCGGAACGACCCGGACGCCGTCCTCGGGGCGAATGCGCTTCAGCGGCACCTTGTCGAGGTACGTGAACGGGCCGACCTCGACGGGCTCGGATCGGCGCAGGCGAAACGAGAGCAGGATCGCCTTCTTCGCCCACTCCCGCGCGGTCCAGCCGTCCCGCGTCTTCTCCGCGACGCGCACCCGTCCTTCGTCCAGGAGACGCAGGGTCTCCTCGACGGCGCCGGCCCGGAGCGCCGCCTCCTCGGGGGGCAGCTCCCAGAGGGCCTCGACCTCGCGCTCGAGCGCGGCGAGGTCGGTCATAGCGCCTCCTCGAGCACCGAGATCGCGTAGCGGCACTCCTCCTCGGTGGGGACGAGCGCAAAACGGACGTAGCCCTCCCCGGACGGCCCGAGGGACGCTCCCGGTGCCACGACGATCCCGGCCCCGAGCAGCCGCTCCGCGAACGAGACCGACGTCTCGCCTTCGGGGACGGCCACCCAGAGGTACATCCCGGCGGCGCTTCCCGCCACGCGCAGGCCCTTGCGCTCGAGCGCCGCGCGCAGCAGCGAGCGCTTCCGTCCGTAGCGCTCGCGTGCCGCCTGCACATGCGCCTCGTCGTCCCACGCAGCGATCGACGCGCGCTGCACGAACTCCTGAGGCGTCGCGCCGAGCGTCGGGCGGAAGAGCCGCAGCCCGCCGATCACGTCGGCGCTCGCCGCCACGAAGCCCGAGCGAACGCCGGTCATCGACGATCGCTTGCTCAGGCTGTTGAAGACCGCGATATTGGCGCGATCCTCCACCTGGAGGGCGGACACGGGAGCCTCCTCGTACCACAGCTCGCTGTACGCCTCGTCCGACGCCACGACGAAGCCGTGCTCGGCGGCGAGCGCGCTGAGGCGCTCGTAGAGCGCAAGCGGCGCGGTCGCGCCGGTCGGATTGTTGGGGTAGTTGACCCAGACGACCGCCGCGCGCCGCCAGACGGCCGGCTCGACGGCCTCCAGGTCGGGCAGGAACCGGTTCTCCTCGAGGAGCGGAAGCCGAAGGACGTCGGCGCCGGCGAAGCGCGCGCCGCGCTCGGCGACCGGATACCCGGGCTCGGTGGTGACGACGAGGTCGAAGCCGGCCTGCTTGTCGAGGGCGACCTGCGCGAAGCTGAAGATCGCCTCCTTCGCGCCCAGCGTCGGCATCACCTCCTGCTCGGGGTCGAGCTCGACGCCGAACCGGCGGCGGATCCACCCTGCGATCGCCTCCCGCAGCTCGGGAAGGCCGCGCGCGAGCGGGTAGCCCATGGTCTCCCGAATGCCGTCGACGAGCGCCTGGCGGATGAACGCCGCTGTCGGCTCGCGTGGATCGCCCACGCCGAAGTCGACGATGCGAGCTCCGCCGGCCTCGACCCTTCGCCGCTCCTCGTCGAGCTTCGTGAACGGATAGACGCCGAGCTCCGCGAGCAAGGGCGAGCGGTGCACTAGTGCTCTGTCCGGGGATCACGGCACGCCCTGGCGGCTGCGAACCAGCGCCGGTCTGCGTCCTCAGTCGCACCCATATGACCAGCATATGGGCGCTCCCTGCGTCCTTTCCCGGCTTGGTTTTCGCTCGCCAGGATCATCACCGAGCTCCCGGACAGAGCACTAGACGGCTCCGGTGAGGAAGCGCTGGAGCGCCACGAAGGTGCGCGCCAGCTCTGCGACGGCGACCCGCTCGTCCTGCTTGTGCGCGTAGTGTGTGGCCCCCGGGCCGAGGTTCACGGCGTCGATTCCCTCGGCGCTGAACTGCGCGACCGGCGTCCAGGCCTGCTTCGGCTCGAGCTGGAAGCCCCCGGCGTCCTGCAGCCCCCGGACGAGCGGCGAGCGCGCGGCAACCCGCCCGGGGGGCGAGTGGCTCGTGATCTCGAGCTCGCCCACGTCGTCCACGAGCTCGCGCACCCGCTCCTCGGCCTCCTCCGCCGTGCGGTTCGGCGCGAAGCGGAAGTTGAGCGTCGCCACAGCCTGATCCGGTACGACGTTCTCAGCGACGCCGCCCTCGATCCCCGTCACGCTCAGCACCTCCGTGAACACGAGCCCATCGATCTCGACCGGCCGCGGCGGCAGCTTGGTGACGGGGAAGAGGCCCTCCACGGCCCGGGCGATCGCGTTGTCTCCCAGCCACGGTCTCGCGGAGTGCGCGGCCAGACCGCGGAAGGTCAGCGTCGCGTTGAGGTTGCCGAGGCAGCCGGCCTGGATGGTGTTGTCGGTGGGCTCGAGGACCACGGCGAGCTCGGCCTCGCGCAGGTCACGCGCGTGGGAGAAGGCGGCGGGCAGCGGGCTCTCGCTCACCGGAAGCTCCTCCCGCGTGAAGAAGAGGAAGCCGACGTCCAGCGCACGCCGCGGGCGCGCATCGTCGATCCAGTCGGCGAGCTCCAGCATGACGGCGAGACCGCCCTTCATGTCGCTCGCCCCGAGCCCGATCACCCATCCGTCCTCCAGCCGGCCCGGGAGGTTGCCCTGGGCGGGGATCGTGTCCAGATGGCCGGCGAGAACGACGAACGGCCGTTCCGGCGAGCGCTCCGTCGCGTAGAGGAAGCACTCGCCGTCGGCGTAGGCCTCCCGGAGGACGCCGCGGGGCACCGCGGCCTCGATCGCGCTCGCGATCCGCGCCTCGTCTCGGCTGACGGACGGAATGTCGACGAGGAGGAGCGTCCGCTCCGCAAGGCGGCGGGCGAGAGCGACGTCGAGAGGCACGGCCGGCACTCTAGACGGTCGACTCCGAATGGCTCGCCACGCTCTAGGGGCTGTCCGGAGCCCCGCCACGCCCGGCGGCGGCGCGTGAGCGTACCTGGCGGCGTCCTCAGTCGCGCCCATATGGCCTGTGGTATCCAGGCGCGCGGTCAGCGGGCTCGTCCTTCCCAGGCACGCTCACGTGCGAGTCCCGAACGCACCGAGGTCTCCGGACAGCCCCCTAACCCGAACACGAAGCGCTCCTTCGAGCGGCATACTTCCCTCGTGGCGCAGCACCAGCCCGACCCCGCGCCTGGGGCGGAGCCCGAGCGGGGCTTCCTCGTGGCCGTCCTCGAGCCTGCCGTCGACGAGGACGAGGAGCTGGGAGAGGCCCGCGAGCTGATGGCGACCGCCGGCGTGCAGGTCGTCGACGAGCTCGTGCAGCGGCGCCCTCAGCCCGATCCGCGCACGTACGTCGGCAAGGGCAAGTTCGAGGAGCTGAAGGCACGCGTCGCGGAGCTGAACGCCGAGGCGGTCATCGTCGACGCCGACCTCGACCCGGGCCAGCAGCGGCGCCTCGAGGACGGGCTCAAGCTGCGCGTCGTCGACCGCACGCAGCTTATCCTCGACATCTTCGCCCAGCACGCCCGAAGCGCCGAGGGCAAGCTCCAGGTCGAGCTCGCGCAGCTCGAGTACAACCTTCCGCGCATGCGCGGCCTCTGGCAGCACCTCGAGCGCCTCGGAGGCGGGATCGGGACGCGCGGTCCGGGCGAGTCCCAGCTCGAGACCGACCGCCGTCTGGCGCGCAGGCGAATCGCGCTCCTGCGGCAGCGGTTGCGGGCCCTCGAGCGCCAGCGCGAGACCCAGCGGCGCGCCCGGCGCCGTGCGGACACGCCCCTCGTGGCGCTCGCCGGCTACACGAACGTCGGCAAGTCCACGCTCCTGAACGCGCTCACGCACGCCGACGTCTCGGTGAACGACCGTCTCTTCGAGACGCTCGACCCGACCACGCGCTCCTTCGAGCACGACGGCCGCCGCTACCTCGTGACCGACACGGTCGGCTTCATCAGACGGCTCCCGCACCAGCTCGTCGAGGGATTTGCCGCCACGCTCGAGGAGACGCTCGCCGCGGAGCTCGTGCTCCACGTCGCCGACGCCTCGGCTCCCGAGGACAGGCTCGCCGAGCAGGTCGCATCCGTCGCCGCGGTCTTGGACGAGATCGGGGCGGGCGCACTGCCCGTGGAGCTCGTCCTCAACAAGGTCGACGCCGTCGACCCACTCGCGCGCCGCCGCCTGCGCAACCGCTATCCAGACGCGCTCCAGATCGCCGCTCGCACGGGGGAGGGGATCGCGGAGCTGAAGGCTCGCGTCGCCGGTCGCTTCGCGGAGCGGTTCGAGCCCGTACGCCTGCTGATCCCTCACACGGAGGGAGGACGCCTGGCCGAGCTGTACGAGCTCGGTGCGCCCATCGAGGGGCGCTCCGACCTGGCTGAAGGAGTGCTCGTCGTCGCGCGGCTCCCGCGTGTCGAGCTTCCGCGCTTCGCACGCTTCCTCGTCGCCGAGGCGGCCGCCCAGTCCGCCCGCGGACGCGCGTGATCGCACTTCCGGTGACCCGGCTCCGGCGGGAGGCCGCGCTGCCTGCGCGTGCGCTCACGGGGGACGCGGGACTCGACCTGGTCGCCTGCGAGCGCGTCGTCCTTCCACCCGGCAAGCGCGCCGTCGTGCCCACTGGAATCGCGATCGCGGTGCCTGCCGGCTACGCCGGGTTCGTGCAGCCCCGCTCGGGGCTCGCGTCCCGCCACGGGATCACGCTCGTGAACTCTCCCGGCCTCATCGACTCGGGCTACCGCGGCGAGATCAAGGTCGTGCTGATGAACACCGATCGCAGAGCCACCTTCGTCGCCGAGCCGGGCGACCGGATCGCGCAGCTCGTGGTGCTCGAGGTGCCCGTGGTCGAGGTGGTCGAGGTCGAGCAGCTGCCCACCAGTGAGCGCGGGGCGGCCGGCTTCGGCTCGACCGGACTGTGATGGAGCCGCGGCTGCGCGTGTCGGCGCTCCTGCGCCGGGGCGACCGGATCCTCCTCTGCCGGCACGGGAAGGACGACCGGGAGTACTGGCTCCTCCCGGGAGGCGGCGTCAACGGCGGCGAGACCCTCGTCCACGCGCTCCAGCGCGAGCTGTCCGAAGAGCTCGGGATCGCAGCCGACCTTCCCCTCGAAGGGCCCATCGCCGTCGTCGAGTCCATCAGCCCCGCTCGGGCCCCGACCGCGAAGCACGTCGTCCACCTCATCTTCGCCGGCCACCTCGGCGATCGCTCGCTCGAGGCGGTCTTCTCCCGCGACGTGGCCGTCCGGGGCCACAGGCTGTTCGACCTGGACGAGCTCACCGAGATCGCGCTGCACCCGCCGATCCAGCGCTTCCTGGAGCGCTGGCAGCCCGGCGATCCGGTCGTCTACCTCGGAGCCATGTGGGCGCCGTAGCCCATGCGCCCTTCGGACATCGGCTCGATGGTCTCGGTCGGCGAGGTCGCCGTCTCGCCGGACGGCAGGACGATCGCGTTCGTCGTCCGCCGGGCGGATGTCCAGGCGAACGCCTACCGCAGCCGGATCTGGCTGGCGGCGACCGACGCTTCCTCGCCACCGGTACCCTTCACGGCTGGCGAGTACGGCGACGCAAGCCCCTCCTGGTCTCCGGACGGAGGGCGTCTTGCCTTTGCCTCCAGGCTCGGTGACGGGCCGGATGCGAAGGTCGCCCTTCGCGTCGCGCCGGTTCACACCGGTGGCGACACGGTCACGCTCGCCACGCCTCCCGAAGCGATCGGGCACGTGCGCTGGTCGCCGGACGGGGCGCTCCTCGCCTTCGTCTCGAGAGCGCGCGCCGACCGCTACGAGCACGAGGACCCGAGCTACCAGCCGCCGCGCCGAATCGCCCGGTTCTTCTCGCGCCTCGACGACGCCGGCTGGACCGTCGACCGCCACGAGCACGTCTTCGTCGTCTCGGCAGACGGCACGAGCCCGCACCGCGATCTCACCCCGGGGGAGTTCGCCCTGTCGGATCCCGTGTGGACGCCGGACGGCTCGGCGCTCGTCGTC
>CAZCIJ010000027.1:13480-18786 GCA_964498265.1 uncultured Gaiellales bacterium
ACCTCGATCTCAAGTCCGACCTGCACGCGATCGACGTCGCCAGCGGCGCGAGGCGCGCGATCACCTCCCAGACCGGCGGCTACCGGTCACCGAGCGTCTCGCCGGACGGCGCACGCGTCGCGTTCCTGGGAACCGACGACACGGAGACGTTCCCGCGCAACCTCCACGTCGGCGTGGTCGCTCTTGCCGGGGGGCCGCATCGCTGGGTCTCGAGCGGCCTCGACCGGACGTTCGCCCCCTACGCCGACCATCGGGAGCCGGTGTGGCTCGACGGCGCGACGCTCCTGGCGAAGGTCGAGGATCGCGGGAATCAACGCCTCGTCACCGTCTCCGCCGACGGGAGCCGCAACCCGGAGCGGCTGAGCGTGAGCTCCGCCCAGAGCGTGCTCGACGGGGTCGGATGCATCCCGGCGTACGACTGGCGTGCGAGCACGCTCGCATTCGCCCACACCGTCCCCGACCGCCCCGCGGAGCTCCACGCCGTCCGCGACGGCGTCGAGCGCCGGCTCACGAGCGTCACGGCGCCCTTCGTCGCCTCGGCCCGGCCTCGCCCGTCGACCCACTTCACGGTGCCGTCGCGGGACGGACACGTCGAGCTCGACGCGTGGATCGTGACCCCGCCGGAGCTCGACGAGCGCGACTCCTATCCCGCGCTCCTGAACATCCACGGCGGGCCGTTCTCGCAGTACGCGAACCAGCACCTCGACGAGTTCCAGATCCAGGCCGGCGCCGGCTACGTGGTGCTGGCCAGCAACCCCCGGGGCAGCTCGGGAAGGGAGGAGGGCTTCGGCCGCGCCATCTGCGGCGAGCCACTCGGAGGAACCGGCTGGGGCGGCGTCGACTACGAGGACCTCATGGCCGTCGTCGACCACGCGCTCGCGGCGTACCCGTACATCGACCCGAGCCGGCTCGGAGTGCTCGGCGGCAGCTACGGCGGCTTCATGACGAGCTGGATCGCGAGCCACAGCGACCGCTTCGCGGCGGCCTGCAGCGAGCGAGCCTGCAACAACCTGCTCACGCTCGAGTCGACGAGCGACATCGCCTCGGCCCTGCGCATCGAGATGGGCGTCACCCACCTGGATGACCCGGACCTGTACCTCCGCCACTCGCCGATCACGTACGTCCGGGACATCTCGACGCCGATGCTGATCATCCACTCCGAGGACGATCTCCGCTGCCCGATCGAGCAGGCGCAGCAGCTGTTCGTCGCGTTGCGGCTCCTCGGCAAGGAGGTCGAGTTCCTTCGCTTCCCGGCCGAGAGCCACGAGCTCTCCAGGTCCGGCTCTCCCGTGCACCGCATCCAGCGGGCCGAGCTCATCCTCGAGTTCTTCGACCGGTACCTGAAGGAATGACTCAGTACCGCCCGCCGCGGTTGCGCGCGCGGCCGGCCGCAACCTCGTGCGCCCGATCCTCGAGCGCGTCCTCGAGCGGAGCGAGCAGGGGAGGCTCGCCCGTCTGGTGCGCGACCGCCTGGGCGAGGAGCCAGTCGGCGAGCCACGGGTTCCGCGGCAGCAGCGGCCCGTGCAGGTAGGTTCCGAGCGCCCGTCCGACGCGGCAGCCCTCGAGACCGTCCTCGCCGTTGTTGCCGAAGCCCGCGACCACGCGGCCGAGCGGCCGGGCTCCCTGGTCGAGGAACGTGCGCCCGCCGTGGTTCTCGAAGCCGGCCAGCGTGCGCCGATCGCCGGGATCGAGCTCGCACTCGAGGAGGATGTCGCCGATCATGCGCCGCTCTCCGGCCGTTGTCGAGAGCGGGAAGAGCCCGACGCCGGGGAGCTCGGCGCCGCCCCGGTCGCGGTAGAAGCGCCCGAGGAGCTGGTAGCCGCCGCAGACGGCGAGCAGCGCCGCGCCGCCCGCGACGGCGTCGCGGAGGGCCGGACCCTTCTCGACCAGGTCCGCGGCGATGAGCGCCTGCTCGCGGTCCTGCCCACCCCCGACGTACAGAAGGCCGGCGCCGTCCGGGACGCGCTCGCCGAGCCCAATCGCCCGGTAGTCGACCTCGATGCCGCGGCACGCGGCCCGCCGGGCCAGGACGGCGATGTTGCCCCGGTCCGCGTAGATGTTCAGGTACTCGGGATACAGGTGTGCCACGAGGACGCGCACGCGCGTGAAACGATACTGTCGCCATGCCTCCGCTCCGCTCGGCCTCGCTCCAGCTCCGCTCGGCCGGCCGGGTCATCCGCATCCGTGGCGTCTCGCTGCGCGGCGCGTTCGCGCCCCTCGACGAGCGCATGGTGTTCGTCTTCGGAAGCCCGCGCTCGGGAACCACGTTCCTCGCGCGCGCGATCGGCTCGTGCCCGGGCTTCGCAGACCTCGGCGAGGTGGCGGCGCTCAAGGCGGCTATTCCCGAGCTCGAGCGGCAGAGCGACGCGCAGGCGGCGGCGCGCATCCGGCGGATCCTCGGGGTGGCCCGGCGGCTTGCCCTGACGGGAGGCCTGCGCGCCGTCGAGCAGACCCCCGAGACGGCCTTCGTCGTCGAGGCCGTGCACAGAGCGCTTCCACGCGCCGATCTCGTCCACATCGTGCGTGACGGGCACGACGTCGTCTGCTCCCTGCTCGAGCGCGGCTGGCTGAGCCGGGGGAGGGGAGGGGCCGACGACGCCGGTCTGGCGTTCGGCCCGTACCGGCGCTTCTGGGTCGAGCCCGGCCGCGACGCCGAGTTCGAGGCGGCGAGCAACGCGCGCCGGGCCGCGTGGGCGTGGCGCCGCTACGTCGAGGCGGCGCGCGCCGGCGAGCGCGTCATCGAGCTGCGCTACGAGCGGCTCGTCCTCGACCCGGCCGGGACGGCGGCAACCCTCGCCGCAGCCCTCGACGCTCCCGAGGAGCCGCTCTGCCACGCGCTCCGGCGCGCTTCGAGCGCGTCCGTGGGCCGCTACCGCCGCGAGCTCCGGCCGGACGAGCGGGCCGACGTCGAGGCCGAGGCCGGCCCGTTGCTACACGAGCTCGGCTACTTGCAGTAGGGTCAGCTTGATCTATCCTTTCTTGCGAAGAGATGAAACGCAAGGCACGGGCGGGACCGCTCGCCCGCATCGACGAGGAGATGCTCGCATCGTTCCGGCGGGATCTCCGGCGCCGCTACGGAGACGAGGAGATCCTCGCCGAGCTGCAGGCTTGCGCGCAGCGGCTGGGGCGCTCGCCGACCATGCGCGAGTTCGCGTCCGATCCGGCGACGGCGGTCCATCCCCAGACCGTCGTCGACCGGTTCGGAAGCTGGAACGCCGCCAAACGGCGGGCGGGGCTCGTGCCGCGGCGCTTCACGACCCGGGGGGAGCTCCTCGGATTGCTGCGGGAGCTGGGCGAGGAGCTCGGACGGGTTCCGACGGCCCGTGACCTTGAGGCCAGGCGCGGGCAGATGCCGTCGAAGTCCCTGTACTGGCATACGTTCGGCTCGCTGAGCACGGCGCTCCGCGAGGCCGGGTTCGACGTGCCGGTCGGGGAGGAGCGGCTCGAGCGCGCGATCGAGCAGGGTGCCGCCTTGGCGCGCGCCCTCGGGCGTCTGCCGCGCTTCTCGGACTGGGCGCAGGCACGCCGCGCGGATCCCAGCCTCCTGAGCGAGTGGCAGGTCTACCGGATGCTTCACGTCGGCCGCGGCACATGGTCTGCGTTTCAGTACCTCGTGAGGGAGCGGCTCGTCGCCGACGGCGAGCACGTCGCCCCCGACGGAACGCTCACCGCCTAGGCGATCACACCCTCAAGCGCCCCTGCGGGCATGCCGATGAAGGCCCTGTGGGCCGACGGCAAGTGCTCCGGTCGCGATCCGACGCGGGCGACGAGTCCGCCCTCTACCCGCGCCCCGAGGCCGTTCCGAAGGACGACCCGAGCCGCGAGGAGGAGCATGATGAGCCCGAGGACGCCGCGGAGGCCGACGCGGATGCGGAGGACGACGAGGAGGATGCCGACGCTCCGGCGCGAGCGGCAGAGACCCAAGACCCGCTCAAGCTCTACGTCCGCCAGATCGGCGGCGGGCCCCTGCTCACCGCGGCGCAGGAGCGCGAGCTCGCCCGTCGCAAGGACCTCGGCGACGAGGACGCCAAGCGACGCCTGATCGAGTCGAACCTGCGGCTCGTGATGTCCATCGCCCGGAACTACCAGACCGCCGGCGTCCCGCTCCTCGACCTCATCCAGGAGGGCAACCTCGGGCTCATCCGCGCGGTCGAGAAGTTCGACTACAAGCGGGGCTTCAAGCTCTCGACGTACGCCACCTGGTTGATCCGCCAGGCGATCACGCGTGCCATCGCCGACCAGGGGCGGACGATCCGCCTGCCGGTCCACGTCGTCGATCAACTACGCCGCGTCACGAGAGCACGCCGCAACCTCGGTCAGAAGCTCGGACGGGAGCCGAATCCGCAGGAGATCGCAAAGGAGACGGGGCTCGAGCCGAAGCGCGTCGCCGACCTGCTCGAGCTCGTGGAGGATCCGGTGAGCCTCGAAACCCCCATCGGCGACGGCGACTCGCTGTATGCCGACGTGATCGAGGACGAGGCGTCCGAGCTCCCCGAGGACGTCACGGCCGAGCATCTGCGTCGCGCCGAGGTCCGCGAGGCCCTCGCGGGCCTGAACGCGCGCCAGCGGACGGTGCTCGAGCTGCGCTACGGCCTCGCGGGAGAGCCGGGACGCTCCCTGGAGGAGGTCGGCCGTATCCTCGGCGTCACCCGGGAGCGCGTACGGCAGCTCGAGTCGAACGCCTTTCGGGAGCTCCAGGCCCGAGCTCCCGGTCTCCGGCACTACCTGCGAGCGTAGCCGCCCGTGCGGCGCCGCGGCTCAGGCTGCTAGCGAATCGCGACGCCGTCGATCTCGCGCAGCGAGGCGAGGCGGTTGAGCGACTCGACCTCGATCTGGCGCACGCGCTCGCGCGTCATCCCGAGCTTCCTGCCGATCTGCTCGAGGGTGTGAGGCTCGGCTCCGCGCAGGCCGTAGCGCAGCTCGAGCACGCGCCGATCCCGCACCGGAAGCGCCTCGAGCGCCCGCTCGAGCGCCTCGTTGCGCAGGCGCCGCTCCGCCTCCTCCTCGGGGAGCGGGCCTTCGCCGGGGACGAGGTCGCCGAAGACGGCGTCCTCGTCCTCGCCGATCGGCTGGTCGAGGCTCGTGGACGCCCTGGCGGCCGCGCGCACCTCGGCCGCCTGCTGGAAGGGCAGACCGGCCTCCTCGGCGATCTCCTCGAGCGTCGGCTCCCGGGCGAGCTGCATCCAGAGGCGCCGCTCGGCCTGGTGCATCTTCTGCATCCGCTCGACGACGTGCACAGGCATGCGGATCGTCCGCGCCTTGTCGGCGACGGCGCGCTGCACCGCTTGGCTGATCCACCAGGTGGC
>CAZCIJ010000028.1:0-18296 GCA_964498265.1 uncultured Gaiellales bacterium
GACCCCGGCCGCGGAGCGGCCGGAAAGTGCGGCGTCGCGGGACGCGAGTTTCAGGTGCAACGCTGGGAGACGCGCACTAGCCATCCGCGCCTAGAGGCTCCTTGGTCTTCTCGAGCAGGCGAATCTCGCCCACCACCATCTCCCCGTCGACCGCCTTCGCCATGTCGTAGACGGTCAGCGCAGCGACCGACGCCGCTACCAGCGCCTCCATCTCGACGCCGGTCGGCGCAGTCGTCTCCGCGCTTGCGACAATCGTCACGTGGTCGTCCGCGACGTCGAGGGACACCTCGACGTGCGACAGCGGGAGCTGATGGCAGAGCGGAATGAGGTCGGCGGTGCGCTTCGCAGCCATGATCCCCGCGAGCTGCGCTGCCGCCAGCGCGTCGCCTTTCGGCAACTCGTGCAGGAGCGCCGCCGTCTCCGGTCGCATGGAGACAACCGCACTCGCGGCCGCTCGCCGCCGCGAGCGCGGCTTCGCGCCCACGTCGACCATGCGAACCCGCCCCGTCGAGTCGACGTGGCTCAGAGGAGGCTCTCGGCCCGTCACGGCGTCAGTGTACGCCCGGCCGCCGGGACGGCTGCATCGAGGTCGGCGAGCTGCGCGTCGATCCACACTCCGATCGAGTGCTCGCGCACGTGCCTCCGGATCGCCTCGAGGCGCTCGGCGCGCTCCGACGGGTCCATCGTCAGCGCGCGATGGATCGCCTCAGCCTGGCCCGCGACGTCGAACGGGTTCACGGTGAGCGCCCACGGGGCCAGCTCCTCGTGAGCACCGGCGTTCTCGGACAGGATGAGCACGCCGTCGCGCTCGTTCACGAGGGGAGCCTCCTTGGCCACGAGGTTCATGCCGTCGAAGATGGCGTTCACGAGCAGGACGTCGTACTGCTTGTACGCCGCGACCGCGCCGAGGAAGTTGTCCTGCACCTGCAGGTTGAGCGGCATCCAGCCGTCGCGCTGGAAGCGGTCGTTCACGGCCCGGGCGGCGCGCTGGACCGCTCCCAGGTACTCGGCGTACTCCGGGATGTCCTGTCGAGACGGATCAAGGAGCGCCAGCATGCCGACGCGGCCGTGGAGCTCGGGATGCGCCTCGAGGAAGAGCTCGAAAGCGCGGAAGCCACGGACGACGTTCTTCGACGGGTCGGTGCGGTCCACGCGGAGGACGAGCTGCTCCGGTCTCGCCTCGACGATCGCGGCTTCCTCCTCGAGGACGCGCGGGTTGGTGCTCAGCGCGTCAAACTCTTGCGAGTCGACCGAGATCGGTCGCACGTGGGTGCGGACCCTCCGGTCGAGGAACCCCGAGGTGCCGGACGCGAAGTGCGAGTCCGCTCCGACGATGTCCTCGCAGCTGCGCAGGAAGTTACGGCGCCACCGCTCGGTGTGGAAGCTCACGACGTCGTTCGCCAGGATCCCCTCGTGCAGCGCGCGCCGGATGTGCTCCGGAAGGACGCGCCAGTAGTCGGCTCCAGGCCACGGAACGTGCACGAAGTGCGACAGGTGGGTGTCGGGCGCCTGCTCGCGCACGAGCGCCGGGGCGATGTAGAGGTGGTAGTCGTGGAAGAAGACGGCCGCCTCGGGCTCGCGCTCGAGCTCGGCGAGCACCGCCTCGGCGAAGCCGCGATTGACGGACACGTAGCCCTCTTGCCAGGCGTGGTGAAGGCCCTGGTCGACGTCGGGCGCGGCCGCCAATCCCCAGAGGTAGTGCTGGAGGAACCACAGCGTGGGGTTCGCGACGACGTTGTAGTACCAGTCGTAGGCCTGCGGATCGTGAGCGACGAGATGCAGCTTGAACGGCGACCCGTCGGGTCCCGTCTCGTCGAGCGCCTGGCCGGCCGACTCGGCGACGGCCGCGCGATCCTCGTCCGTGATCGCGCTCGCGACCCATGTTACATCGTGTTCCGATACGAGGCTGCGGAGGGCGGTGACGAGCCCGCCTCCGCCGCGGCGGGCTACTCGAGCGCCGCTGGCGTCGGCGTGGAATGTGACCGGCCCTCGGTTCGAGACGACGATGAGCTTTCGTCGCTCGGCCATGGCCCTACCCTACCCGCCGCCCGGGATCGTCACACTGCCTTGCCGGCGACGGTGAGCGCGGCATCGTGGGTGTCGTTGCCGAGGAGGCTGTTGAAGAGCGTCAGCCAGTCCCGCAGCAGCCGCGGCATGAGGAAGCGATGCCGGACCTCCTCCTTGCCCCGCAACGCCATGGCCCTCGCCCGCTCGGGGTCGGCGAGGATCGCCAGGCAGGCGTCCGCGCACTCGCGAGACGAGCCGACGAGGAATCCCGTCTCGTGATCGCGAATCTGCCCGACGATGCCCCCGACGCGCCCGGCCACGACGGGTCTCGCCTTCCAGAGCGCCTCTGACACGGTGAGGCCGAAGCCCTCACGAATCGACTTCTGAACCACAGCCGCCGAGGCGACCTGGAAGGCGTTCACCTCGACCGAGCCGACATTGTTGAGGTTCGACAGGATGTAGATGTCCGGGTCGCCCTGCGCGTAGGCGACGGTCTGGTTGTAGAAGTCCCAACCCTCCGGATCGTCGTGGGCCATCGAGCCGACGAGCGCGAGCTGGACGTTCGGATGCATCGCGCGGATCCTGCGGTAGGCGTCGATTACCCCGAGCGGGTCCTTCCAGGGATCGAAGCGCGAGACCTGCGTGAGGAGCGGACGCTCGACGTCGATGCCGAACTGATCGATGATGTAGCGGGCGTCCTCGAGCGCGAGCGCCATGTTCTTCGGCGCGAGCGGGTCAATCGCCGGCGGCCAGATGTACGCGGTCGGAAGCCCGCCGACCGAGGGCACGTACTCGTGACGGTGGAAGACGGCGGCGTCGTACCGACACAGCCAGCGCGCCACGTAGTCCACGACGCTCGCATTGGGAGTCGAGAGGTCGATGTGACAGCGCCAGATCCAGTGGCGTCCCGCGCCGTGCCCGTGCTCGATCATTCCCACCGGCTGCGGGTCGTGGACGACGACGAAGTCGTAGATGCCGTCCAGCGACTCGATGTTGCGTCGGGTGTAGGCCTCGAAGACCGACTTCCTCGCCTCGTCGAGCCCCTCCGGGTTGCCCTGGAGCGCGTTGTGGATCGTCTTCGTCACCTGAAAGAACTCCTCCTGGCCCCACATCACCCGCCATTCGACGTCGAGCCCGGCGTCCTGCATGAGCGGAACGAGCGTGTAGTTGATCTCGGCGACGCCGCCGCCGAACGCCGTCGCGGAGAGATGAAGCACGCGCTTTCCCTGCACCGCCTGCGCCAGCGACCGGATCTGCTCCATGAGGGTCGGCCCGACGAGCGTGGCGTAGTCGCCGAGCTTCTTGTGGCCGGTGTTGATGAGCTGGAGCATCGGCGGCCGAGGATAACGACTGCGTCGTGGCGCAGCGGCGTCAGCCAGCGGCCGCCGGATTCGCGGGCCGCTCGGCGAGGACGACAGGGACCGTCAGGCGCTCGCCGCCGCGAACGACCGTGAACTCGGCCCGCTCTCCCGGGTAGAGGACGCCGGCGACGACGCGCACGAGGTCCTCGCTCGTGCGCACCGGCGTCCCGTTGATGGCGACGACGACGTCGCCGCCGCGCAGGAAGTCGATCCCCTCGACGCTCGTAGGCTCGTCCCCTCCCCGGAGCCCGGCCTTCTCGGCCGGGCTGCCGGGAACCACGCTCTGGATCGCGGCGCCCGCCCCCACGGAGAGGTCGAGCTCCTCGGCCATCGAGGGCGTGAGCGTCTGCGTCGAGATCCCGACCCACGCGTAGCGGACGGTACCGGTCTCGATAAGTTGCTCCATCGACCGTCGCGCCTGGTTGATGGGAATCGCGAACCCCACGCCTTCGGCGTTGCCCGAGTCGCTCCGGATCTGCGCGTTGATCCCGATCACCTCACCTCGGGCGTTGAGGAGCGGCCCACCGGAGTTTCCCCGGTTGATCGGCGCATCCGTCTGGATGGCGTCGACCACGCTGTACACGCTGGTGAGAGAGCTCACCGCGCGCTCGATCGCCGACACGACCCCGACGGCGAGCGAGCTCTCTTGCCCGAAGGGACTGCCGATAGCGGCCACGGGCTCGCCGACGACCACGCGGCTCGAGTCCCCGAGCGGGACGGGGCTCAGGGCGTGCTCGGCCGGGTCGACTTTGATCACGCCCACGTCGCTGAAGACGTCCCAGCCGACGATCGACGCAGCGGCGCGGTTTCCGTCGCGGAACTCGACGAAGATCTCGCTCGCCGGCTCCGCCGCCGTGCCCGCCTCGCTCTCGCCGGCCGTCGTGACGACGTGCGAGTTCGTGAGGACGTAGCCCTCGCGGGAGACGACGAAGCCGGAGCCCTGAGCCTCGGCGGGCTGCGGGCCTTCGGTGAAGAACGCGTGAATCGTCACCACGCCGGGCGACCGCTGCTCGTAGACGGCGGCGGGATCGAAGCCGTCGCCGGTCAACGGGCGAGCGGCGGCAGGGGACGGAGCGTCCCCTCCTTCGGCGGCGGGCTCGAGCCGCTGGACGACGACAGTCTCCCCGCCCAGCCACCCGGCGGCCTTGCCAATCCCGAGGACGGCGGCGCCGCCCGCGACAGCCGCGACGAGCCCGACAAGGACGACCGTGCCCGAACGGGCTCCGCCCATGCTCACGAGCCCGCGAGGACGTTTTCACGTGAAAACGCCGGCTGGCTCGCGCCGAGCGGCAGGACGAGCGCGAACGTCGTGTCACCCGGCGCCGACCGCAGCTCGATCGTCCCTCCCATCAGAGTCGCGAGCTCGCGGGCGATGGCGAGGCCGATGCCGCTTCCGAACGCCGCGCCGCCCGCGCCGCGGTAGAAGCGCTCGAACAGTCGCTCCTGATCCTCGGCCGCGATGCCCGGCCCGTCGTCGTGAACTGCGATCACCGCGCGCTCCGCACGGCGCTCGACGCCCACGTCGACCACCGTGCCCTTGGGCGTGTGCCGGAGCGCGTTCTCCACGAGGATCCTCCCCACCTGGCGCACGCGCTCCTCGTCGCCCAGCGCGACGAGTTCCTCGCCCGCAAGAGCGCGCAGCTCGTGCCCGCTTCCCTCGGCCAGGCCGCGAAATTCCTCCGCGAGCTCCTGTGCCTCCGCGGCGAGGTCGACCGGCCCGCGCTCCACATCCAGCTGGCCGGCATCGAGTCGCGAGAGATCGAGCAGGTCGGTCGCGAGGCGCGTCAGGCGTTCCACCTGACCACGCGAGGCCTCCAGGAAGTCCCGTCTCGTGTCCTCGTCGAGCTCCTCGTCGGTGAGCAGCTCGAGGAAGCCGCCCAGCGCGAACAGGGGCGTCCGCAGCTCGTGCGAGGCGTTGGCGATGAACTCGCGCCTCGCTCGGTCGAGGCTCGAGAGCCGGACCCGCATCCGGTCGAAGGTCCGCGCGAGCTGCGCCACCTCGTCCTCGCCGGGATCGACGATCTGCACCTCGAAGTCACCGCCTGCGATGCGCTCGGCCGCGGCCTCGAGGCGCCCGATCCGCCGGGTGAACTTCAGCGCAGCGAGCGCCCCCACGAGCCACGAGACCGCGAGCGCCACCCCGCCGAAGATGAGGATGTCGCGGCGGACGACCTCGATCGCCGAGAGCCTGTCCGCGAGCGGTGCCGACAGGAGCAGGATCAGCGTCGACCCCGACGGATCGACCGGGCGCGCAAGCTCCGCGAACGCCTGCCCGCCGCGCTCAACCCGCCCCTGCGCGCTCCGGCCCGTCTCGGCGGCCGCGCGCGCGAACCTGTCGTTCTGGACGTCCTCGGGCGGAAGCTGGCTCGAGTCCGCGTACACGGACAGCTCGTTGGCGCCGAGCGGCTGGTACACGACCACGCGGGCGTTGAGCTGCTGCTGGAAGAGGATCGTGGCCTGCTGCGTCGCGAACTGACCCGTCGCCCGGTCGATCGTGCCGGCGACGAGCGGCGCCGCGCGCCGCAGGCTGTCGAGCGTGTTGGCGACGAGTCGCGACTCGAGCCGGGGCACGACCGCGGCGTACGTGATGCCCATTGCCACGGCCACGACCACGAACAGCATGAGACCGAGCTTGACGCTGAGGCTCTTGAGCGGGCGAACGCGGCGCATGGCTAGCGGTCCCGGAAGCGGTACCCGACCCCTCGGACGGTGAAGATGAACTCGGGTTCGCGCGGATCGACCTCGATCTTCTCGCGCAGGTGGCGGATGTGGACGTCGATCGTGCGCGGATCGCGGAAGTCGGCGCTGCCCCAGAGCGCCTCGAGCAGCGCCTGGCGCGAGTACACGCGGCCGGGATGCGCCGCGAGCGTCCGCAGGAGCTCGAACTCGACGTACGTGAGTTGCACGCCGACGCCGTGGGCCTCGACCGAGCGCCGCGCGAGGTCGATCCGCAGGTCGTCGTGCTCAATCGTCTCGGCACGCTGGTCGACCGCCGACAGCTGCGCCCGGCGCAGGAGGGCGCGCACGCGGCTCCGGAACTCCCTGATCGAGAACGGCTTCGTGATGTAGTCGTCCGCCCCGAGCTCGAGCCCGAGCACCTTGTCGACCTCGTCGTCCCGGGCGGTGAGCATGATGATCGGCACCGAGCTCGACGCGCGCACGCGCCGGCAGACCTCGAGACCGTCCACCTTCGGCAGCATCAGGTCGAGCACGACGAGGTCGACGGAGTCCGCGTCGAAGCGCTCGAGCGCCTCCTCGCCGTCGCGGGCCTGGATGACGGTGTACCCCTCGCGCTCGAGCGGGTAGGTCAGGAGCTTCTGAACCGAGTCCTCGTCGTCGACGAGGAGGATGGTCGCGGCGCTCGCCATCCCGCTATCCGTGCCGCGAAGAGCGCAGCCACAGCACCATCACATCTACTATAGCCCCGCCCCGATGGCCGCCTTCCAGCCACCGACGCGTGGCGAGCCGCGGCGCCGGGCGCGCCGCGGCTCGCTCGAGCGACCAGTTAGCGGCCGAATGTACCGTGCCGCCTGGGCGCTCGTCGCGGTGCCGCTGCTCGTTGCGGCCTTCACCGTCGCCCGGCCGTCGCCGCTGCCCGGGCCCGATCTCCCTCCATCCTTCGATCAGGCGACCGCAGCGCGCCTCGCGCTCTCCTTCGCCGCCCGCTTCCCGAGCCGCACCCCCGGGACGGCGGACGCAGCAGCGGCAGCCGCGTGGGTGCAGGACCGCCTCGACGACTACCAGCTCACCGTCGAGCAACAGGCCTTCGAGGCCGACATTCCCGGTCGGGGACGGGTCCAGCTCACCAATCTCGTCGCCCGTCCCGTCGGCGGTCCGCCCGCGGAGGACGTGATCCTCGTCATCGCCCATCGGGACAATGTCAACCTCTCGCCCGGGGCAGACGACAACGCCTCCGGCACGGCGGCCCTCATCGAGCTCGCGCGCAACCTCTCGAGCATCTCGCTCGGTCACGGCATGATCTTCGCATCCGTGGACGGCGGCGCCTACGGCAACGTGGGCGCCGCCGAGCTGGCGAAGGCGCCCGAGCTCGCAGACAGCGTGCTCGCGGTCGTCTCCCTCGACTCGCTCGCCGGTGGGAGCGGCCCCCGGCTCGAGTTCGCCGGTGACCGGCCGTCGTCCCCCGCCGAGGCGCTGCTCGCGACGGCCGACGCCTCCATCCTCGACGAGACCGGCGCGCGGGCCGGGCACCCGACGGCCCTCGACCAGCTCGTCGACCTCGCGTTCCCCTTCAGCTTCTACGGTCAGTCGCCGTTCGCCGCCGCGGGCATCTCGGCCGTCACGCTCACGTCGGCCGGCGACCGGCCGCCTCGGCCGGCCGACGACGTCGCGGCCACGTTCGACCCCAGCCGCCTGGGCCAGCTGGGCCGCGCGGCGCAGCGGCTGATCATCTCCCTCGACGCCGCCGCGGAGATCGCGACCGGAACCGACACGTACGTCTACCTCGGGGGCCGCTTCGTCCGCGGCTTCGCCGTCGCGTTCCTCCTCGTCGTCGCCATCCTGCCCGCGCTGGTGGCGACGGCTGACCTCGCCGCGCGCGTTCACCGCCGCGGGATCGAGCTGGCGCCGGCTGTCCGCAGCTACGGCATCCGGCTTCTCCCCTGGACCTTCGCAGCCGGCCTCGCCGCGCTGTTCTCGGTCGTCGGCCTCTTTCCCAACGGGAGCGCCCGCCCGCTCTCCCCGGACACCGGCCCGGGCGTCGACTGGCCCGTGGGAGCGCTCGCCGCGCTGGCCGCGCTGTCGGGAGCCGTATGGCTGCTCCTGCGACCCCGCCTGCTTCCCCGCCACGCCGCCGCGCGGGCCGACGAGCTTGCCGGGCACCTCGTCGTCATGATCGTCCTCTGCGCTCTCAGCGTGGGGCTCGCCTTCGCGAATCCCTTCTCGCTGCTGCTCGTGCTCCCATCCCTGCACGCGTGGCTCTGGATCCCGCACGCGCGAGACAGCCATCTGGCGCTCCGGGCCGGCCTCTACGCCGCTGGATTCGCAGGACCGCTGCTCGTCGTGATTTCCTTCGCAGTACGATTTGCCTTGGGACTCGACGCCCCGTGGTACGTGGCAGCGCTGTTCTCCGTCGGCTACGCGCCGCTCGCGCTCTTCCTCGCGTTCGTGCCCTGGGCCGCCGCCGCCGGGCAGGCCGGCGCCATTCTCTTCGGACGCTACGCCGGCTACCCGCCCGAGAACGAGCCCGATCGAGCGCTACTCGAGCGGCAGGAAGTCGACCTCGGCGCCAGCGGCGAGCTCCCCGGCGCCGTGAGGAACGAGGACGAGCGCGTCGGCCTGAGCGGCCGCCACGATCATGTGTGACTCCTGACCCGAGGCCGGCCGCAGCACGGCCGAGCCACCGGCTCGCTCGCGCCGCGCCCGCACGAGCTCGTCGCGCGTGGCGTTCCGACGCACCGGCGCCGCGAGCGCGCCGCGCGAGTAGGCCGGCAGGGGGTCGGACAGGCCGAGCATCACGTTCACGGCAGGTCGCACGAGAAGCTCGAAGCAGACGAGCGCGGAGACCGGGTTCCCGGGGACGTTGAACACCGGGTGCTCGCGGCGCATGCCGAACCCCACCGGGCCTCCCGGCTTCATGGCCACGCGCCAGAACACCTCCTCGACCCGAAGGTCCGCCTGCACCTTGCGGACGAGGTCGTGCTCGCCCACCGAGGCGCCTCCGCTCGTCACGACCATGTCGAAGCCCAGGAGAGCGCGCTCCATGGTCCGGCGATGGTCGTCTTCGTCGTCGTGGACGACGCCGAGCTGCGCTGGCACCGCTCCTGCCGACGCGAGCTGCGCTGCGAGCATCAGCCCGTTCGACTCGTAGATCTCGCCGGGGGAGAGCGGCTCCCCGGGCGGGCGGAGCTCGGAGCCCGTCACCACGATCCCGACGCGCGGACGCTTCGCGCACCGCACCTCGGCCACGCCTGCCGCGGCGAGCGCGCCCACCTGGGCGGCGCCAAGCCGCACGCCTGCCTCCAGGACGACGCTGCCCGCCGGGACGTCGCCGCCGCGGCTGCGGACGTTGAGACCAGGCGTCACCGCGGCCGAGACCGAGACGCTCCCGCCCTCCTCGCGGACGCGCTCGATGGGCACGACTGCGTCAGCGCCGTCGGGAACGACGCCTCCGGTCGAGATGGCCATGGCCTGGCCCGGAGCCAGCGGCTGGGGCGACGGCGACCCTGCAGCGACGCGGCCGACGACTGCGAGATCGAGAGGCGCGGTGGCGGTGTCCGCCGCCCGGACGGCGTAGCCGTCCATCGCCGAGCTCGGGAACGGGGGCAGGTCGCAGGCCGAGACCGCCGGCTCGGCGAGCGTCCGGCCGAACGCTCTCTCGATCGGAACCCGCTCCGCCTCGAGCGGCTGCACCCGCTCGAGCACGAGACGCTGTGCCTCGGCGATGGAGATCGCGGCGCGCACTGAGCGGAATCTTATGACCGCCGCTCCCGCAAGAAGCACTAGAGCGGCACGGCGTCGCGAAGCAGGTACGCCGACAGCGCGAGGGCGAGAACCCGCGCGGCGCCATCCTCCTCGACGGCGGCGAGCGGGACGGCCCAGACCGCGTACCAGGGAACGAGCCACGGCGTCGCGATGAGGAGAAAGCATGCCGAGAGCCCGAGCCGCGCCCGGCCGCGCCAAGCCTCGCGCACGAGCCAGAGCAGCCCGACCGCAAGCAGCACCGCGAGAACGGCCGACGCGGCGCTTTCTGGCATCCCGGTGACGTCGGCAAGCCGGTTTGGGATGCTGTAGACGGCCTGCCTCTCGAGATTCCGGGCGATTGGCACGACCGAGCCGAGCCAATCGAGACCGTAGCGCCAGAGCGCCACGCCCACGACGATCCCGACGGCGAGCGCAAAGCCCAGGTGCCGGACGGGGCGACCCGTCGCGCGAGCCTCGGCGGCGCGCAGGACGAGGAACACGGCAGGCACCCACTTGATCGCGATCGAGGCTGCCCACGACGCGCCGGCCAGCCCTCTGAATCCCGTGCCGGCGAGCGCCAGAGCTCCGAGCACGAGTGCCATCATGAGCGCGTCGTTGTGGCCCCCGCCGGCGAACTGGACCGCAAGCAGCGGATTCCAGCCCACGAAGGCCGCCGAGAACGACCGGCGCCTGCCGAGCACGGCGGCCAGCCCGACGAGCGCGAGCATCGCTGCGGTCGCGACCCCGCGATACCCCCAGGCGGCGGCCGTCGCGGACGTCCCGGCGGCGAGCGCGTGCCCCTC
The DNA here is from genome assembly GCA_964498265.1 of uncultured Gaiellales bacterium. Lineage (GTDB taxonomy): Bacteria > Actinomycetota > Thermoleophilia > Gaiellales > Gaiellaceae > CAZCIJ01. The sequence continues at coordinate 10,592 of CAZCIJ010000028.1, forward strand.
CGACAGAAGAGCGAAGCCCGGGCCGTAGACGCTCGTCGTGTCGCGCCAGTCCTCTCCCATGACCTCGTAGGCAGGGTCGGCGGGGAAGGCCTCCGGCGCCACCTCGTACGGATTCACGCCATGCACTGCCGCGAGGCGACCGTACGACCAGTACGTGTACACGTCCGTCGAGAGGAGGACGGGCCCCGCCAGGGGCGCGGTCTGGATGAGCACGGCGACGACTAGCACGACGCCGAGCCGGGCAGGCGCGACCGCCGTGGCCGCCAGCCCCGCGGCGTAGAGGGTGAACGAGCCGGCGATCGTCCCGAGGTAGAGCCACGACCAGGTCGAGTCTCCACCGGGGTGATCGGGTGAGATCGGCGAGGCCTCCGGATGCGCGGCCGCGACCGCAGCCGCGAGCAGCGCCAGCGCGCCGAGCGCTGCCGCCGGCCCGGCGGCCGGAGCCAGACGGGCAAGGCGAAGCCTGTCCGGAGCTCGTGCGCTGATCGCGCTCACGAGCTCCATGATCGGTCGGAAGTCGACCGGAAGCCGCAGCGCCGCTCCGCCCAGAGGCGGCACGCGGGAGCGGCCATGCTAGAGCCCGATCGTGACCGTCGGCTGCTGCGGCTGCGGCTGCGGGGAGGGCTGGGGCGCCGGCTGCGGGGAGGGCTGCGGGGAGGGCTGCGGGGAGGGCTGCGGGGAGGGCTCGGGCGCCGGCTCCGGCGCCGGCTCCTCACGACCGCCTCCGGGCGCGGGCTGGGGGGCGGGCTCGGGCGCTGGCTCCTCACCACCGCCTCCGGGCTCGGCCGGAGTCGTCTCCGTCGCACCGGTGTCGCTCTCTCCCGTCCCGGTCTCGGAATAGGTGCCGTAGCTGTCGTACTCACCCTCCCACGGTCGCCACTGGGGCTGCTGGCGCGGGAGGGGGAAGTCGGCGGGCGGCGCCGAGGCGAGCGCCCGGGACATGAACAGGTTCCAGATGTCCGCCGGGAAGCTCCCGCCGGACACGGTCCTGCCGTGGACGCTCGTCATCTGGATCGTCGCGCTCGGGTAGCCGATCCAGACCGACGTCGAAAGGGTCGGCGTGTAGCCGCAGAACCACGCGTCCGTGTAGTCGTCGGTCGTGCCGGTCTTGCCGGCTGCGGGCCGGCCGATGTACGCGCCCGTGCCGGTGCCCGATCGCATGTTCTCCTCGAGGATCTTCGTCACCTCGTAGGCGACCCAGTCCGGAAGCACACGCCGCCGCTCGGGGTTGCCCCACGTCTCGTCGACCTCGCCGTTCGCCAGGACGACGCGCCGGATCGCCATCGGCTCGGCGTAGACCCCGCCTGCCGCGAGCGTCGCGTAGCCGGACGTCATGTCGAGGACGGACACGCCGTTGGTCCCCAAGCCGATCGAGGGGACCGGCGTGAGCGGCGAGCGCACGCCCATCTCGCTCGCGAGCGCCGCGACGCGCTCCGGGCCGGCGTCGAGCGTCAGCCTGGCGAACACGCTGTTGTCCGACCGCAGCGTCGCCGACGTGATCGACGACGGCCCGTAGTAGCTGTTGTCGTACGTCTTCGGTGTCCAGGGCTCGCTGTTCTCATCGGCCCGGTAGTAGAACGGAGCGGAGAGGTAGTACGTGGAGTCGGGATCCGCTCCTCGCCGGATCACCTCGGTCAGGACGTAGGTCTTGAACGTGGAGCCCGCTTGGCGGCGTCCCTGAGCCGCGAGGTTGAACTGCGTTCGCTGCCTCCCCGGCGTGACGGAGACCATGGCGCGAATGGCGCCGTTCTGCGGGTTGATCGAGACGATGGCCGCTGCCGGGTCGTCGGGCTCGGTCAGCACCTCCTTGATCGCCTGCGTGGCGAGTCGCTGGAAGCGCAGGTCGATCGTCGTGTAGATGCGCAGGCCGCCTGTCTGCACGTAGCTCGCTCCGTACTCCTCGATGAGCTGGTCGCGGACGTAGCTGAAGAAGTACGGCTCGCGGATCTTCGTGTAGAGGCTCCCCGGATCGAGCTTGATCGGCGTCGCCGCTGCGTCCAGGTACTGCTGCCTCGTGATGTCGCCGGACTGGAGCATCGCTCGCAGGACCTCGTCGCGGCGGGCAGCCGCCTCGGGCTGGCGCCGGAAGGGGTCGTAGAAGGACGGCGCCTGGGTGAGCCCGGCGAGCAGGGCCGCCTCGGGCAGGGTCAGCTCGCTGGCCGACTTCGAGAAGTACGTCTGCGCCGCGGCCTCCACGCCGTACGCGCGGTTGCCGTAGTACACCGTGTTCATGTAAGCCGCGAGAATCCGCTCCTTCGACCACGCGGCGTCGAGCTTCGTCGCGAGGCACGCCTCCCTGACCTTGCGCGAGAGGGTCTGCTCCGTCCCGACGGGGCGGTACAGGTTGCGCACGAGCTGCTGCGTCAGCGTCGACCCGCCCTGGACGACGTCGCGCGCGCGCCAGTTCTCGAACGCCGCACGGACGATCGCCTCGTAGTCGACGCCGCCGTGCTCGTAGAAGCGCCGATCCTCGATGGCGACCGTGGCCTTCGGAAGCCACGCCGACATCCGCTCCAGCGGAATCTCCTGGCGGTTGTTCTCCGCAGGGATGAAACCGAGGAACTGCCCGTTCGCCGCGTACACGACCGAGTTCTCCCCGATCGTGACCGGCTTGAGCGCCGCCAGGTCACAGCTGTCGCGGAAGGCGGCGACACCGGCGATGCTGATCGCCGCCACGGCGATGACGGCCGCAACGCCGGCGGCCGCCGCGACGAGCCCGAAGGCGAGCCCGCCGTGGCCGCGCCGGCGCTCGCGGCGGCGGCGGCGCGCCGACGGTCGCACGCCACCGCCGTTCGGACGGCCGTCGCCGCTCCGTCCGTTGCCGTTCCCGCGGGTCACGTCTCAGGCATGATGCCTGGGCACGGCGCGCGCGTCCTCCGGAACCGTGCCCGTCGCGGTGGGGAGATCGGCAGAGCCTGCAGCGACGCGCCGCTCATCAGTCTGCAGGTTCGTCGGACAAAGACGAGCTTCCTGCCGACCCGAGGGGGGTCGACCCAGTCCCCGGACAGAGCGCCATGCTTCATCCGAGACGTTCCGAATGGTTGGATAGACGGCGACGTGCGTGGCCCGGCCCTCCTTCTCCCTGTGCTCGCGATCGCGATCGGTCTCGCCGCCGCCGGCTGCGGCGAGCGAAGCGAGCCGGTAGGCCAGCTCACGCAGCCCTATCCGGTGACCGTGGAGAGCGCCGGACAGCAGCCCGTATCGCTCGCTGCGAGACCGGAGCGGATCGTGGCGCTGGATCCGGGCTCGGCAGAGCTCGTGGACGCGCTTGGAGCCGGAGGCCGGCTCGTCGGGATCCCCGCCGGGGTCAGACTGACGTCCGGCAACCGTCCCGCCCAGGTCGTGAGAGCCACGGGGCGGATCGACGTCGACCGCGTCGCCGAGCTCGATCCCGACCTCGTCGTCGCGACGCCGGAGACCGATCCCGTCGAGGTCTCGCAGATAGGGCGAAGGACCGGCGCCGTCGTCTACCTCCAGCCCTCACGCTCCATCGCCGACGTCGAGCGGGCGACGATCGAGCTCGGATCGCTTCTCGGTCAGCCCGTTCAGGCGCGCCAGCTGGCCGGATCGATCGAGCGGTCCGTCGCCGAGACCGAGCGCAGGCTCGAGGGAGCGGAGGCGGTGAGCACATTCGTCGACCGTGGCTTCTTCGTCACGGTCTCCGACCGCTCGCTGCTCGGCGACCTCATCCAGCGGGCCCACGGCACGAACATCGCCGGCGACGACGCCGGGCTCGGGCCCTTTCCCGTGCAGGAGCTCGGCCGGGCCGATCCGGCCGTGTACCTCGCCACGTCGGAGAGCGAGACGACCCTCGAGTCCCTGCGCGCCGATGCCCGGACGCGCCGGCTCCAAGCCGTGGAGAACGGCAGGGTCGTGGTGGTCCCGGACGATCTCGTCACGCGCGCCGGGCCGCGAGTCGCGAAGGCCCTCGAGACGATCGCCGCTGCCTTGCATCCGGATGCGTTCCGCTAGTTGCGCCTCCACCGGCCTCGACGCCGTCACCGTCGACGCGCTCGGCACGCTCGTTCTCCTCGACAACCCCGCCGAGCCGCTCCGGCGGGCCCTCGAGGCGCACGGCGTCCGTCGAGGCGCGCGCGAGGTCGCAGCGGCGTTCAGAGCCGAGGCGGCCTACTACCGCCCGCGCTCGCACCGGGGACGCGACGCCGCAAGCCTCGCGGAGCTCCGTCGCGAGTGCGTCTCGGTGTTCCTCGCTCACCTGGGCGCTCCTCTCGACGCGAACGCCTTCGCGCCCGAGTTCGTCCACGCGCTCTCCTTCCGTCTCACCGACGGCGCCGTCGGAGCGCTCGACGCCCTCGCCGGCGCCGGTCTCAGCCTGGCCTGCGTCGCCAACTGGGACATCAGCCTCGGAGCCACCCTCGAGCGGCTGGGCGTGGCGCATCGCTTCCACACCATCCTCACCTCGGCAGAGGCAGGAGCGGAGAAGCCCCGGCCCGACATCTTCCACCTCGCGCTCGCGCGGCTCCAGGTGCCACCGTCCCGCGCTCTGCACATAGGCGATGAGACGGCCGACAGGGAGGGCGCGCGCGCCGCAGGGCTCCGGTTTGAGCCCACGCCTCTCGCTACGCTGCCCGCGCGCCTCGGACTGTAGATGGACTCGGTCACGTCTTCCGCAGGCCTGGACAGCTCGCGCGGCAGAGCGCGGCTCGCCCTCGCGCTCTGGCTCGGAGTGGCCACCCTGCAGATCGCCGCCGCGTTCGCGCTCGGCGGCGACGAGTCCGGAGCCGGCGACGAGCCTCTGTACAGCTACTCGCTCGCCGTCGGATCGGTAGTGCTGTACGGCCTCCTGATCGGTCTGACCTTCTGGATCGCCTCGCTCGTGCCGGATCGCCTGACGAGCCTCGGGCTCCGCCGCTTCCGGCCGCGCGCACTGTGGACGGTGGCCGGCATCGTGGTCGCGGCGCTCGCGGTCGCCGCCGCGCTCGAGCCGGTGCTCCATGCGGGTCGCGAGCAGGGGCTCGAACCGGAGACCTGGCAGCCTGATCGGGCGGCCCCGTTCGTCCTCAATGCGATCGTCATCTCCACGCTCGTCCCCTTCGGCGAGGAGCTCTTCTTCCGCGGGCTCGGGATACGCGTGCTCGTGCCGTTCGGCGCGGTCGTGGCCGTCGCGGGAACCGCGCTCCTCTTCGCACTCGCGCACGGCATCCTCGTCGGCATCCCGGCACTAGGATTCTTCGCGCTGCTCTTGGCCTGGCTCCGCTTGCGCACGGAGAGCGTCTGGCCGTGCGTGATCGCCCACGGCGTCTACAACGGTCTCGGCGTGCTCGCGTTCTTCGTCGTCTCGAGCTCGTGACGGCGCGGCCGTTCGGCCGCCGTCCATCGAGCATGCGAGCCGCCCGCGGGCTCGGGTTATCCTTGGCACCTGACAGTGGATCAAGGCCAAGACCCCGTCGTCCGCAGCTTCCGGGAACAGATCTCGGCCGCCGACCGCGCCATCCTCGACGCCGTCAACCGGAGAATCGAGCTCGTCGCGAGCTTGCACGAGTACAAGGCAGGGCGCGGATACCCGGTAGTCGACCGCGCGCGCGAGAGCGCCTTGCTCGCAGCCCTCTCCGAGGAGAACCGCGGACCCCTCTCGACCGAGGCGCTGTGTGAGCTCTACGCCGGCCTGATCGACCTCACGAAGCGAGAGGTAGCGCGCCTCGCGGAGAAAGTCGAGACGCCGTAGGGGCTCGTGCCGGCGGGCTTGTCTGATAGACGGCGGGCCGGCGGCAGCCGAGCCGCCGTCTAGGAGCTCTTGAAGTCCTCCGGGCTGACGTCCTCGAGGAACTGCTTGAACTCCTCGACGATCCGGTCCTCGTTGACGTCCTCCTCGTGCTCGAACTCGATCGCGCTCTCGTCGAGCACCGTGTCGGCGGCGTAGATCGGAGCTTCGGCCCGTACAGCCAGGGCGATCGCGTCGCTCGGCCTCGAGTCGATCTCGACCTCGGAGCCGTCGACTCCGAGGGTGATCTGAGCGTAGAACGTGTTGTCGCGCAGCTCCGTGACCGTGATCTTGATCACTCGAGCGTCGAGCTGGCGGAGGATGTCCGAAAGCAGGTCGTGCGTGAGCGGGCGCGGTGTCGTCGCGCCCTGCAGCCTCATGAGGATTGCCGCCGCCTCGGGATGGCCGATCCAGATCGGCAGGAACTTGTTGCCCTCGGCCGTCTTGAGGAGAACGATCGGCTGCTTGCCGACCATGTCGAAGCTCACTCCGTAGATCACCATCTCCTGCATCGGCGGGCCTCGTCTGATCATAGCCGCGCCCTTCCGGACCCGAACCACCGAGCCGAAGGCCCCGGGGCGTGCGCGCGGAAGTGGGCGATCCTGGATTCGAACCAGGGACCTCCGCCTTATCAGAGCGGCGCTCTAACCGACTGAGCTAATCGCCCGGCAGAGGCGCCATTCTAGCGAGTGCTCGCTCGAGCGCCTCCGTGAGCTCCGCGAGCTCGGTCTCGTCGGCGAACGACACCTCGAGGCGCCCGGGCAGAAGCTTCGTCCGCGCGCCGGTGAGGCGCTCCAGCGACGATCGCGCTCGCTCGGCGAGCGCCGGGTCGACCGGGGCAGCCCGTCGCTTCCGCGTGGCTGCACCCGCGCGCTGGGCCGCGCGCTCTGCGGCGCGCACGGACAGGCCGTCACGGGCGATACGGCGAGCAAGCCGCCGCCGTGAGTCGTCATCGGGCAGCGACAGGACCGCGCGAGCATGACCCTCGCTGAGGCGCCCGCGCTCGACGAGAGCCAGGACGTCCTCCGGCAGCTCGAGCAGGCGCACTCGGTTGGACACGGCCGGCTTGGAGCGCCCGACCCGCTCGGCGAGATCGCCGAGCGAGAGGCCGAACTCGTCGAGGAGCGAGGCGTACGCCCGAGCCTCGTCGACAGGGGAGAGGTTCTCGCGCGCCACGTTCTCGGCGAGCGCGAGCAGGAGCGAGTCACGGTCCTCGACGTCGCGGACGATGGCCGGGATGGTGGCGAGCCCGGCCGCGCGCGCGGCTCGCCAGCGGCGCTCACCCGCGATGAGCTCGTACCCGTCGCGCTCGGCCGGGCGCACGAGGATCGGCTGGACGACGCCCTGAGCGCGGATGGAGTCGGCGAGCGCAGCGATCGCGTCGGTCTCGACCTGCCGGCGCGGCTGCCGGCGGTTGGAGCGGACGGACCCGATCGGGAGCTGCACGAGGTCCTGGGTCGGCTCGACCGGGCCGATCAGAAGCTCGAGGCCGCGCCCCAGGCCGCGGCGGGAGACGGCGGGCTGGTCGATCACTGTCGCTCGATCAGCTCGCTCGCAACGCGGTAGTAGGCGTCGGCGCCGGGTGAGGCGGGATCGTAGGCCGTGATCGGGAGCCCGTGGCTCGGAGCCTCCGCGAGACGGACGCTTCTCGGGACGACGGCCTCGAAGACGAGATCGCCGAAGGCACGGCGCACCTCGGCCGCCACGTCGGCGGCGAGGCGGGTACGGCTGTCCACCATGGTCAGCAGCATCCCCGCGACGGTGAGACGCGGATTCAGCCGCGCGCGGACGAGCTCGATCGTGCGAAGGAGCTGGGTGAGCCCTTCGAGCGCGTAGTACTCGCACTGGACGGGCACGATCACCCGGTCGGCGGCCGCGAGAGCGTTCACCGTCAGCGGGCCGAGCGACGGCGGACAGTCGACGAAGACGAACGCGAATCGCGCGTCGGCGCCGGCGAGAGAGCGGGCGAGGTATGCCTCTCCG
>CAZCIJ010000029.1:0-17821 GCA_964498265.1 uncultured Gaiellales bacterium
GCTCGACCGGGCGGACGTCGACACCGACCAGATCATGCCCAAGCAGTTCTTGAAGCGCATCGAGCGCTCGGGCTTCGGCGAGTTCGTCTTCTACGACTGGCGCTTCGACGAGGACGGCAGCCCGCGCCCCGAGTTCGAGCTCAACAACCCCGCCTTCGCCGGCGCGAGAGTCTTGCTGGCCGGACGGAACTTCGGCTGCGGCTCCTCGCGCGAGCACGCGCCGTGGGGTCTCCAGGACTTCGGGTTCGACGTGGTCGTCGCGCCGTCCTTCGGCGACATCTTCGCTGCGAACTGCGTGAAGATCGGGCTCGTCCCGGTCGCGCTGCCGGAGGACGACGTCAAGCGCCTGATGGCGCTCGTCGACACGGAGCACGGATCGGAGATGACCGTCGATCTCGAGCAGCAGACGATCCTCGCGCCTGGAGGCGAGGCGCTGCACTTCCCCTTCGACGCCTTCAACCGCCACCGGCTGCTGAACGGGCTCGACGACATCGGGCTCACGCTCGAGCACGAGCCCGACATCGCCGCCTACGAGGCGGCGCACCCGGCGCCGGTGGACACGCTCGCCCTGCGCTAACGTGGGAGCGAGATGTCGATCATTGCGCTCGGTGTCGTGCTGTTCGTGTTGCTGATCCTGCTCACGAACACCAAGCGCTGGAAGGGGCTCGTCAAAGGCGCCCGCCGCGCCAGATCCGAGCTCGAGAGCGAAGCCAGGTCGAAGAGACCCGAGGATCCCTAGACGGCGCCCTCGATGGCGTGGAGCTCCCAGGGCGGCCCGAGCCGGATCATGTGGCCGTCGGGATCAGCTAGGTCGTACACGTCCGTCCCGAAGCGCGTGCGCGTGACGGCGCCGCCGGAGATGCCGCGGGCGCGCAGCCCTTCCAGCGTGCGTTCCAGGTCCTCGGCCGCGAGCTCCAGCCGCACGCTCCCTCCGCTCTCCCGGCCGCGATCTGGATCCCACGTGAGCACGAGGTACGCGCGCTGCTCGAGGACGAAGAACGCGCTGTGCGCGTTCGCCCCCTCGTCGTAGGCGGCCTGGGGGCCGTATCCGAGCAGGCGCGTGTAGAAGTCGATCGCGTAGTCGAGATCCGTGACGTAGAGGTGGATCGCCGTGACGTACCCCACCAGACCAACCTAAACGGTCAACGACCCCCGAGGCAACCTCGGGCTCGGCCGCGACGCGCGTCAGGAGCGGCCCCGCGCCTGCGCCTTGCGCTTCTCGCGCGCCTTCTTGCGGCGCTGCCTGTCGTTCCGCCAGCGCTTGACCGGTCTCGAGCCGCGACCCATCGGACTGCCAATCTATCCGCTAGCGTTGCGCCGTGCCGCTCGACCCCTCGCGCACCGTCGCCGAGCTGCGGGAGCTCCGCGACCTGACGGGCACGGGCGACGGAGCGCAGCGCGTCTGCTGGTCGGATACCTGGGCCCGCGCCAGGCAGTGGATGCGGGAGAAGCTCTCGGCCCTCCCTGTCCAGATCGAGGTCGACGAGGCAGGCAACCAGTGGGCGACGCTCGATGGCGCAAGCCGGCGTGCCGTCCTGATCGGAGGGCACATCGACTCGGTCCCGAACGGCGGGTGGCTCGACGGGTCCCTCAACCTGCTCGCTGGTCTCGAGGTGCTACGGCGGATCGCCGCCGACGGAAGACCGGCCGCCTCCGTCCGTCTCGTCGACTGGGCGGACGAGGAAGGCGCACGCTTTGGACGCAGCCTCCTAGGATCGAGCGCCGCCGCGGGATCGATGCGCGACCAGGAGGAGCTCCGCGGGCTCGTCGATCCCGACGGCGTCGGCCTCCCGGAGGCGCTCGCGACCCACGGAGTCGAGCTGGAGCGCATGGTCGAGGCCCGGCGGCAGCTCGAGAGCGCGGCGGCGTACCTCGAGCTCCACATCGAGCAGGGACCCGTGCTCGAATCGCTCGGGCTTCCGCTCGGAGCCGTGCTCGGCACGTTCGGCGTCGAGCGGCATCGCGTCGTCTTCCGCGGCCAGGCCGCTCACGCCGGCTCGACGCCGATGGCAGAGCGCCGCGACGCGCTCGCGGGAGCGGCGAAGCTCGAGCTCGAGCTCCGCGGGATCGCAGCGCGCGCGGGCGGCGGGGCCGTCTGCACGATGGGAGGCGTGGTCACCAAGCCGGGGATCGTGACCTCCGTCGTCGAGACGGCCGAGTGCCTGCTCGACCAGCGCCACCTCGACGCAGGCGCGCTCGCCGGGATGCTCGCCGAGGCGAAGGCGGCAAGCGAGCGCTTCGCCGGGGAGGAGCGGATCGACGTCGCCTGGGAGAGGCTCTGGGCGATCGAGCCCATCCTCTTCGACGAGACGCTCGTCTCCTTCTGCGACGAGGCGATCCGAGAGGTCGCAGGCGAGTCCCACCGGCTCCCGAGCGGCCCGCTGCACGACGCGGCCGAGGTCGCCCGCGCGGGCGTCCCGACCGTGATGATGTTCGTCCAGAGCCTGCGCGGCCTCTCGCACACGAGGCTCGAGGATACGAAGGTGGAGCATCTCGAGCTCTCCGTCCGGGCGCTCGACCGGCTGGCCGACCGGACGATCCAGTGGGTCGCGGGAGGCCACTAGACGTTTGATCGGAAAGTCCGATCAAACGTCTGGCGGTGCATCCGCTGGATGCTCCGGCGACGCCGGCGGCTCTTCTGCAGCCGTGAGCGCAGGCTGCATGGCCGTCAACACCGCGAGCATCTGATTGCATTCGGCTTCGCGGAGCGGGATGCCGCCTGCAGACTCACGGATGCCCCAGGGCCGTTCCGGCCGAGCCGCTCTCGGCCGGATCCGCCAGGCAGACGCGGTCTCGTCGGCGGCCGAGATCACGGCGTCCCGAGCTCCTTGCGCAGGTGGTAGGCGACCCGCTCGCCGTCACGCTCGATGTGGTGGACGAGCCAGCGCCTGCCGTCGTAGGCGCGAGACTGCTCCTGCCCCTCGCGCAGCGGTGGTCCGTCGTATGCGCCACGCGAGGTCTCGCGGCCCTCCGCGTCCTCACGGATCCAGATCGCGGGTGCGTCGATCCCGGCCCGAAGCGAGGCCGCGCCCTCGGCCCACACGGCCTGGGCCTCGTACGTCGGCTGCTCCCGGCGCGTGATCGACCGCAGGGCCTGCCGCAGCTCCTCGGGCGTGGGGTTGCCCCAGTACCAGAAGCCGTCCCAGATGCGCTCGATGCGCAGGCGAGAGTCGAGCGCGAACGTGAACGGAAGGAACGGGCGGTGCCTTGCGTCCGTGAGCTCGAGCAGGTCGAGCGAGCCCGCGACCTCGCGCGACTCGTCGGAGAGGAACGGGAAGCGGGCGCCGAGGCCCGCGCGGAAGGCGCCGTTGACGTCTGGCGAATCGGTCGAGACGGCAGCGATCCGCCCGTACTCGCACTGGATCTCCTCCTGCATGGCCACGAGCACGCGCAGCCGCACGGGCTCCTTCGGTCACCACCAGCCGCGCACGAAGCACAGGACGAGCGGCTGACCCGCAGCGACCTCGGACAGCGAGCGGAAGCGGTTCGACGTGTCTGGCAGCCGCAGGTCGGGGAACGGCGCGCCGGGCGTCAGGCTCTCGTGCATCCATCGGAAGTGTTACCCGAACCGAGGCTCTCGACGCAGTGGACGAGGGCGCGCCGCAGCGGCCGAGACGGCCGCTGCCGCGCAGGATCTCGTCGTGGGCCGCGGAGCGGCCCCGTGTAGAGACGATCAATCGACCTATCGATCAATCGTCTAGGCAAAGGGAATCCAGGTCCGGGCGGTGAGCGTCGTCAAGTCGCTCGCCAGGAGCCCGACGTCCGACACCGTGTACAGGGTGTCGCCGACGACGAGCGAGCGGCGGATCTGCCCGTCGGGGTGCATCAGCCGACCGAGCTCGCTCAACGCCGTCCGACCGACCTGAAGCCCCGCAGCCCCGCCGAGGGAGATCGGCTCGCCGGTCAGCTCGTCGTAGCGCACCGCCTCCACCGGGAGCACCGCGAGCCGGGTTTGCGGCCACCAGAGGAAGGCGTGGTGATCGTACTCCGCCTCGGACGACCCCAGCGAGAGCGGCCGGCGGTCGAGGAGCAGCGGATGCGCCGGGTCGGAGACGTCGAACAGCGACACCTGCGTCCCAAGCGTCCGCCCTTCGGGGGTCGCGTCCTGACCGATGCCGAGCAGAAGACCCTCTCCTACCGGATGGAGATAGGCGGAGTAGCCGAGGATCTTCAGCTCGCCGGTGACCGCGGGCCGGATCGGGTCGGAGAGGTCGATCGCGTAGAGGGGGTCGACCTGGCGGAACGTCACCACGTAGCCCACGTCTCCCAGGAAGCGCACGGCGTAGATGCGCTCGCCACGGCCGAGGCCTGTGACCTCTCCCACCGGCTCGAGCACGTCGCCGCGCTCGGTGAGCACGGTCACGCGGCTCTCGCTCTCCCGGGCCGCAAAGGCGTCCCACCACGCGGGGCCCTCGGTCGTCGCGACACGGAGGAAGCCGTCGTGCTCCGACATCGAGAACTGGCCGAGCAGGAATCCCTTCACGCTTCCGCTGGAGCGGTACTCCGTTGTCGCGCCGGACGTCTCGAAGCGGTGGATCTCGGTCGTGACGCCGCCGAGCTGCGAGGCAGGACCCCCGGAGTCGGCCCAGCGCTGGGTGGCGACGTAGAGGCTCCCCGCCGACGCGTAGGCAACGTGGCGCTCGCGAGCACCGCGTCCGAGTCCACGGGCACGATGCCGCGCTCGAGGTCGGAGGTGAGCACCGTCAGCATTCCGAGACCCGAGAAGCGGACGGGCCGCGCGACGTCGCCGCAGGCGACGGCCTGGCGCGTGACTGCGAGGCCCTGCTCCCGGTCGTCCAGGCGGTAGAAGGGCAACCAGTCCCGCACGCCGGAGGCGGCGACGACCCCGCGATTGCGCAGCTCCGCCTCCTCGAGGTCGGCGCTGGAGGAGCCGTCCGGGGACGTGAAGTCGAGCTCCGGGAAGCCCGAGACGACGACGCGGAGGGTCGATCCCGCGAGGCGCGCGGCCACGAAGTTGCCGTCGACCGAGAGGGTCCGCGCGACGCGCATCGCACCCGGGTCGGCGACGTCGAGCTCGGTTAGCGTCGTCCGGAGCCGGTACGGGGGCGGCGCGATCTCCGAGGTGCCCGGCCGTTCCGGGACGGCGTAGCTCTCGCTCGCGATCACGAGCAACCGGTCGCCGTGCAGGAAGAGCCGGTCGCCGCCGGCATCGAGCTGAACCGAGCCTGCGAGCCGCGGCTCTGCACCGCTCGCGTCCACGGCGTAGACGGTGGCGCCCACGATCGCGAAGATCCGCGAGCCGTCCGACTTCACCGCGTCGGGCTCGTCGATCCCGGCCTCCTGGACGTTCGTCGTCGAGAAGTCGACGCCCGGCTCCGCCTCGGCGCTAAGAGCGGGGAGCGGCTCGCCCGCCGCCGTCTCGGCCACATCAGCCGCCGGAGGCGCGACGCCGGCGCCCTCGAAGCCGTACGGCCCGACGAGCCGCGCGGCGTGGCGCTTGACATGACGCATCAACCCCTCGCAGCCGCCGAATCGCTCGAGCCCCCTGCCGGCTGCCGACGCTCCCTCCGTCCCGATGCCCGCGGCTACGGCGGCGAGGACGGCCACGGCCGCCGCGAGCGCCGCGAGCCCGACACGCTCGGCGGGCCTGAGAGCAGTGCGCTTGCCCATGTGAGTGCTCCTTTCGGTCCCGTATGCGCCTTCGACCGCGCAGGAGCCCGCCAGGTTCCAGGCCGGGAGCGGTGACGTGAGCCGCGCGCTTGGCCTCGGCAGCGCCGTACGGTATGCTTGCAGCGGGCAGCAAGACTGCCTGCGCGCCTCCCTCGACACTCTCCGGTGGCGCGCTGCGCTCGCACACATGCAAGAAGCGACGACGCACTTCCCCCTCCGGTCGGCCATGGACGGGCTGCCGGCTGCCGCAGCGCAGGCCGAGGCCTGGGCCGGCGAGCCGCTCCTGCGGGCCAGCGAGGACCCGGCCGAGGTCCTGACCCAGGGCACGGCGCGGCGCCGGGCCCTCGACGCGGCGCTCGCGGAGATCGAGGCCGGGCGGCGAGGGCCGAGCTCGTCGTGGAAGATCGAGTTCGCGCTGATGCTCGGCCTCGAGCGAGTCCTGGCCGAGGACGCGCCTCACCTCGCCTCCGGCACCGAGCTCAGGCGCCATCAGATTGACGCGCTCGCGGGAATGCTCGCGGAGCTCATCGCGCGGCACGAGGAGCATCCGAACGGCGGCAACGGGGCCGTCGAGGTCGAGGTCGACGACGAGGAGGAGCAGGAGGAGGACGACGGGAGCGAGGAGGTGGACGCCGAGGACCACGCCGCCCTCGAGGACACCGGCGCCGCGCGGCGCTTCCGCTTCCGGCATCCGACCGCCTCCGGGAAGACGATCGCCGCGGCGGGCTTCGTCGAGGCCGCCCGGACGATGGGGGTGCTCATCCTCACGCATCGGCGCCTCCTCGTGAACCAGTTCGTCCGGGATCTGACCACCGAGGGGTACGGCGAGCGGCTCGCCGAGCCCGTGCTCCACGGCACCGATCCCCTCCGCCAGAACCCGATCACGATTCAGACGTACGCCTGGTTCGCGCGGCACGTCGGCTCGCTCTCTCGCGGCGCCTACCAGCTCGTCATCTGCGACGAGGCGCACACCGCCCTGGGCGAGAAGACGAGCGCCGCCATCCGGAGCTTCCCGGAGCCGATCTACATCGGGATGACGGCGACGGAGCAGTTGATCGCCAAGCAGGTCTCGGACGTCTTTCCAGCATCGGTCGACGACCTCCCGCTGGGAGACGCGGCCCGGCGCGGGCTGATCGCGCCGCTGCGCTGCCTGCGCGTGCCGCCTGCGGCGGCCATCTCCTCGGTGCCCATCATCGGCGGCGACTACGACCAGGAAGCCCTCGCGAAGGTCCTCGACCACGAGCTCATCAACCAAGCGGCTGCGAGCCTGTACCGGGATCGCTTCGACGCGACGCCGGGCATCGTCTACGCGGCGGGGGTCGATCACGCCTACAACCTCGCGCGCGAGTTCCGTGCCGCGGGGCTGAGGGCCGAGGCGGTGAGCGGGCGCACGCCGCCCCTGCGACTCGCGGAGACCCTGGCGGCGTACGAGCGCGGCGAGATCAACGTCCTCATCAACGCGCAGCTGCTCGCCGAAGGCTGGAACTCGCCCCGAGCGACGGTCTGCATGCACCTGGCTCCGACCGCGAGCCGCCGCGTCTACCAGCAGCGGATCGGCCGCATCATGCGCATCCACCCTCGCAAGGAGGCCGGCGTCGTCGTCGACTTCGTCGACCCGGCGGCCACGCACACCGAGCGCACCATCACCCTGCACACCCTGCTCGATTCGGACTTCTACCGACCGGGAGCCCGCGTCACGCCGGCTCCGCGGCGCCGCATGCAGCGGCGGGCGCGACGCCGTCTCTCGCCCGCGTCGTGGCTGGTCCCCGTGACTCCGGACCAGCGGCGGCGTCTGGGGGTGATCGCACGCGAATGGCAGCGAGTCGATCCGTCCCGCCTCGCCGACGACGAGCAGGAGTTCTGGGCCCGCATCGCGGGCCGCCAGCTCCGCTTCGACGAGCGCCAGCAGTTCGCCGAGAAGCTCGCGCGCGCCAGCCGCGAGTGCAGGGAGCTCTTCCTCATGAGCTGCGCCGCGGAGAACCCGAACCGGCGCCTGCGCCTCTCGGCGCTCGGCGACCGGGTCGCGACGACCGTCGACCGAGCGAGCTTCGACGACCTCGTGACGATCGTGACCTCGTCGCCGACGTGGGAGAAGGACCGCGTCCAGGGAGTCCGCGTCCTCCTGCGGGCAATCGCGGAGGAGAAGGCAGATGCCCCGGAGGAGATCGTCGCCCGGTGGACGTGGCGCCTCGCCAAGGCGACGCGCAAGCTCCAGGATCGCCGCGCGAGCGCTGAGCTGTCCGATGCCAAGAAGCTTCTCGGCACGCTGACCAACTCGCGAGGCCACCGGCACGAGGAGAACGCGGCCCGTCTCGTGAACGTCGCCCTCGAGCAGCCCCCTCAGGTCGCGGCGGCGCTGCTCGCCTCGGCCGAGGGATATACGCCCACGGCGCAGCAGCTCATCGAGCGGGCCCGAGCCCGCATCGGCACGATCGCGGAGGTGGCCGACGCGCTCGCCGAGAACCTGCCGCAGCCGAAGGCCCAGGCGAAGTCCCGGCGCAGGCGCAGACGCAAGAAGCGCACGGGCGACGGCACGCCCGCGCCGGCGGCGGAGCAGGAGGGCTCGGCGGCGACCGGTGGGCCGGCCCCGGGCGCAGACCGGGGGGCCGCCGCAGGAGACGGCTCGCTCCAGCGCCGGGAGGCGGAGGCGGCGGCTGCCGAGACGATCCCGTCCGAGCCTGGCGCGCTCCCTTCCGAGCCCGGCGAGCCGCCTCCGGCGGACACGCAGGAGCGGCCGGCCGAGACCGCCTCGAGCGAGCCGGCCGCCGGACCGCTAGCCTGACTCGCCTTCTTCCTGCTCGCGGCGACGGGCCTCGTGCTCGCGCAAGAAGCGGGTGAGCTCGGCCGCGAGCGTGTCGCCCGACGGCAGGCGGGCCTCGGCCTCCAGCTGGTCGGCGCGCCGCTCGAGCTCCTGCACGTAGGCCTCTGTCTCCTCGTCGGCCGCGACCGCTTCGCTGACCTGCCGCACGTAGGTCTCGTCCGCCGTCTCGAGCTCGCTGAGGTCGAGCTGAGCCCCTAGGAGATCGGCGAGCCTGTGACAGAGGGCCAGCGCGGCGCGCGGGCTGGGCGCGAGAGAGGCGTAGTGAGGCACCGCGGCCCAGAGGCTGGCGGAGTCGAGCTGCGCCTCCCGGCATGCGTCGTGGAGCACGCCCACGATGCCGGTGGGGCCCTCGTAGCGTGACGCCGTCAGACCCAGCCGCTCGACGAGCTTCGTGTCGGTGGCTGATCCCGTGACGGGGCTCGGTCGCGTGTGCGGGACGTCTGCGAGCAGGGCTCCGAGGGTGACCACCAGCTCGACGTCCATCTCGCGGGCGAGGTCGACGATCTCAGCCGAGAATGTCCGCCAGCGCGTGTTGGGCTCGATGCCGAGGAGCACGACCGCATCCCGCTCGCTCCCCTCGGCGGCCGGGACCCTGGCGGTGTAGAAGGCGTTCTCGGGCCAGTCGATCCTGCGCGTGAGCCCTTCCTCGAGCGATACGTGGGGCCGCACGGCCTGGAAGTCGAAGAACTCCTCGGGATCGATGTCGGCGAACCGGGTCCCGTGCCAGGCCCGCGTCAAGAAGCTCGCAGCCAGCGACGCGGCCTGGGCTCCGTCGTTCCACCCCCGGAACGCGGTGACCATGACCGGATGGCGCAGCTCTGGGCGCCGCTCCATGCGAAGGTGCTGTCCGATGCGTGGAGTTTACGCGCGAGCGGCCTCGCATCTTCACTCGAGCTTGCGCCGCGCCCATCTAGGGGGCTGTCCGGGTCTCCTCTGATCTGGCGACGAGCCGGGCGGCGAGCAGCGTCATCCCTCCGAACAGCGCCGTGGCGAGCGCGACGTGGATCAGGATCAGCCACCACTGCGCCAGGTGATCTCGCCACTGCGTCTCGCCGACGGCCATCTGGCCGACGAGCAGCACGAGGATTCCCGCGGCCAGGAGCGCCTCCGTGCGCAGCGTCCGGCGGAGGTACCAGAGCGCCCCGAGAAACGCGAGGTAGGCGATCCCGAACGCCGCGGTCACGCGAACGTGGACGTAGACGGCCGTCTCGAGGTCCCCGAATCGCGGGATCTCCTCCCCCCCGGAGTGAGGGCCGGCGGCCGTGACGAATGCGCCGCTGACGACGAGGCCGAGCAGGAGCGGTACCAGCGCCAGGCCGAGCCAGGCGAGCCATCGCGGCGCCGCCCGCGTCGGCCTTCCGGCCGCGAGCCAGTGCGCGCCGAGCAGGACGACGACGGCCAGGGCGACAGCCGCGAGGGAGAGGAGGAAATGGCCCATCACGATCAGCGGATGCAGCTCCGTCAGGACGGTGATTCCCCCGAGGATCCCCTGGGCCAGAACGCTGAGCGGCAGCGCGATCGCGCCGGCGAGGAGCGGGCGGGGCAGGTTCCTCACCCTGAAGGCCGCAAGCGCCGCGATCACGGTCGCGATCCCGACGGCCACGCCGACGGCGCGATTCGAGAACTCGACCAGCGAGTTGAAGCTCTTGGGCGGAAGGAACGTCTCGCCGCAGCGGGGCCAGTTCTCGCAGCCGAGGCCGGAGCCGGTGAGGCGCACGGTCGCCCCGGTGATCGTGACGAAGAGGATGGCGAGGAGCGCGAGGGCGCAGCACGCCCGGAAGACGGCCGGCGAGACGTGCGGGATGCGCACGCGCAGGCCCGCCGCGCGCCGATGGAGAGGCCTCTCTCCGGCCTCCATCAGACGACGCTCACTCCCTCGCCTTCCTCGACGCGCCCGACCACGGCGAGCGGGAGGTCGCGGGCGCGAAACTCCGCCTGCAGCACGAGCGCCTGCGAGGAGGGGAGCGAGATGAGCAGACCGCCGGCCGTCTGCGGATCGAAGCCGAGCAGCTCGAGCTCGGGCGCGACGCGCTGGACGGTCACGCGTCCCTGCGCGTACTCCCGGTTCCGGCGGTCGCCGCCCGTGCGAAGCCCTTGGCGCGCGACCTCGAGCGAGCCCGGCAAGGCAGGGAGCCGCTCCGCCTCGACCACGAGCCGCACGCCGCTTCGGGTGGCCATCTCCATCGCGTGCCCGAAGAGGCCGAAGCCCGTGACGTCCGTTACGGCACTCGGGCCGAGCGGACGCACGACGTCGGCGGCGGCCCGGTTTAGCATCGTCATGTGCTCGACCGCCGCCGCGCGCTCCTCCTCGCCCAGGAGACCCTCCTTCACGCCCGTGAGCACGAGCCCCGTGCCGAGCGGCTTCGTCAGGACGACGGCGTCGCCGGCCCGGGCCGTGCTCTTCTGCCAGACGCCGTCGGGGTGGACCGTGCCGACGACCGCCAGCCCGTACATCGGCTCGTCGCCGCGGAGGGTGTGCCCACCCGCCAGCAGCGCCCCCGCCTCTCGCGTCTTGCCCTCCGCGGCGGCGAAGACGGCGCCGATGGTCTCGACCGGTAGGTCCTCCGGGAACGCCGCGACCGAGAGCGCGAGCAGCGGTGCTCCGCCCATGGCGAAGACGTCGTTGAGCGCGTTCGCCGCCGCGATGGCACCGAACTCGGCGGGGTCGTCGACGAGCGGCGGGAAGAAGTCGATGGTGAACACCAGTGCGCGCTCGTCGTCGAGCCGATACACGGCGGCGTCGTCCGCGGGGTCGAGGCCGACGAGGAGGTCGTCCGCCTCGACCGGAAGGAAGCCGGCCAGCAGCCGTTCGAGGCGCGCCGCCGGGAACTTCGCCGCGCAGCCGCCGCCCGCGCTGAGGCCGCCGAGGCGAGCCGTCGTCTCCACCGCATGGAGGGTATCCCAACCGATGGGCGCGGCTGCCCGGCTGCCCCTCGGGCCGAGCGAGATACGGGCGATCAGCCGGAGCCCGCGCCCTTGCGTCCGGCGACGACGAGGTACTCGCCGGCGTACGCGAGCGCGCCGGTCTCCTGAGGACTCGCGCGAGCTCCGCCGCGACGGTCTCGTGGCTCGGCGCGAACATGCAGCCGAAGGCGGACAGAAATGCAGCCGAAGGCGGACAGGACGACGTCGCAGCTCTCCGCGTCGAAGAGCAGCGCCTCGGCGTCACCCTCGACGCACTCGATCTCGACACCTGCAGCGGCCGCGCGGGCCCTCCCGGCGACGAAGAGCTCGGGCGTGGGGTCGAGACCGAGCACGCGGGCGCCTCTCTGGGCCGCCGCGACGGCGGCGTTGCCGGTGCCGTACGTAACGTCGAGCACGTCGTCGCCCGCGGCGACGTGCTCGACGATGTGCTCTCCCGCGCTCCAGATCATCTCCGCGACCGCGTCGTAGTCGCGCCGGACGCCCACATCGCGCGCTGCTCGCGCCTTTAGCTCGTCGACGGCTGCCGCCCTTATGGCGCTCCTCCAATATCGTACGATCGTTCGTGCTTAGAATGTACGAACGATCGTGCTAGATTGTCAAGCGAGCGTGGGGGCGACAGCCGGCGACACGACGAGGGACGGTTTCCCCGGCCCCCGGAGCGCACGGCGGCCACGCGCGGACGGCGAGCGGAGCCGCCGGGCGATCCTGCAGGCCGCCGCGCAGCTCGCCACGCTCGAAGGGCTCGACGGGCTCTCGATCGGCCGCCTCGCTCAGCACGTCGGGATGAGCAAGAGCGGCCTCTTCGCCCACTTCGGCTCGAAGGAGGAGCTCCAGCTCGCGACGGTCGAGACCGCCTCCGAGGTCTACGCCGAGGAGGTCGTGCGGCCTGCCCTCGAGGCGCCGGAGGGGCTCGCGCGTCTCGACGCCCTGTGCGAGGCGTTCCTGTCCCACGTGGAGCGGCGGGTCTTCCCCGGCGGCTGCTTCTTCGCCTCAGCCGCCGCCGAGCTCGATACGCGGCCAGGTCGCGTGAAGGAGCGCCTGGCGCAGGCCTACCGCGACTGGCTCGGACTGCTCGCGGCGACGATCCGCGCCGCGGAGGACCGCGGAGAGCTGGCTCGCGGCGTCGAGGCCGACCAGCTGGCCTTCGAGCTCAACGGGCTCCTGCTCGGCGCGAACGCGCTGTTCCTCCTCCAGGATGACCCCGCGGCGCTCGAGCGAGCGCGCCGCGGCAGTCGCGAGCGGCTCGAGCGGGCGGCCCTCCCGTAGCGCGCCAGAAGGCGTGCCGACTTCCGCGCCTCTTTAACCGGGGCTGACCCAGGGTCTGACCCCGGCTGAATTCCGACGCTGGAGCGGAGCCTGCGTGGGAGCATGACACCTCCTGGACGCTCGCATCAGCGTGTAGGGGCGTGCCCGGCCCCTACGTGCTCGGGTGGTTGCTCGAAGGAGCCCTTCTCGATCCGGTGGTCGACCGGGTTCAGCGTGGGGGAACCCGTAGTTCCCGCACGGACCTAGCCGGCGCCCTTCTCGATGGGGACGTCGACGAGGTTGCCCCACTCGGTCCACGAGCCGTCGTAGTTGCGTACGTCCTCGTAGCCGAGCAGCTCCCGCAGCACGAACCACGTATGCGCCGAGCGCTCGCCGATCCGGCAGTAGGCGACCACGTGCTTGTCAGAGCTGACGCCCTTCCCCGCGTAGAGCTCTGTGAGCTCCTCCGCGGACTTGAACGTGCCGTCGTCGCGCACCGCCGTCGCCCACGGGATCGAGGCGGCCGTGGGGATGTGACCCGCGCGCTGGGCTCCCTCCTGCTCGTAGCCCGGAGGGGCGATCAGATCGCCGGCGTACTCGCCCGGAGAGCGAACGTCGACCAGCGCGCGTCCCGCCTGGCCGATCCACTCCCGCACCTGGTCGCGGTAGGCGCGGATGGACTCGTCCCTCTCCTTGGCCGCATAGGTCGTGGGCGTGACCGGCGGAGGGTCGGCGCTGAGCTCGCGCCCCTCGTCGATCCACTTCTGACGGCCGCCGTTCAGGATGCGCACGTCCTCGTGGCCGTAGGTCTTTACGTACCAGTAGGCGTACGCGGCGAACCAGTTGTTCTTGTCTCCGTACAGCACGAGCGTCGTGTCGTTTCCGATGCCCCGCGAGCCAAGCAGCTGCTCGAACGTGCTCCGGTCCACGAGATCCCGCTCGATCGGGTCCTGGAGATCGTCCTTCCAGTGGAGCTTCACCGCACCTGGAACGTGACCCTCGTCGTAGAGGTCGGGGTTCTCGTCGACCTCGGCGACGACGACCCCCGCATCGTCGAGATGCTCGGCGACCCAGTCGGTCGACACGAGCACCGTCTTCGCGTACCCGTCTTCAGTCATCGCAGCTCCTCCGTTACTTCAAAGAGTGAAGTCTTGAGCTGGCGTAAGGGTAGGGGACCTCGACCCGCTTGGCAAGTTCGGGCGCCGTACGCTCCGCTTCAGGCCCCTAGTCCTCGCCTTGGGCCTTCGTGAACGCCGGCTCGCCGTGGAACTCCTGCAGCTTCTCGACGTGCATCCAGCGGTGCCGGCTGCCGATGCGCTGGACGAGCTCGAGGACGTCGTCGTCGGTCGGCTCGCCGTTTGCGGACGTGAAGCGGCAGAACCACTGGTCGACGCAGTCCGTCAAAGCTCCCATCGCCGGGTAAACGACGGTCCCTCGGTTGGAGACGCCCTTGAGCGTGAAGCGGGTGCCCGCCACGAGGTGCTCGATGCTCGCTCCGAGCTCCTCCGGGGGGAGCGCGGACTCCACGAAGACGTCGACCCCGACGACCTGGCGAGCGGGCTCCTTCACCATGTCAGGCTCGTGCGAGACCTCGGGGAGCCGAAGCGGGCGGTACTCGCGCTCCTTCCATGCCAACGGCTTCGAGCCGAGGTTCTCGATCACCGCGTCGGTGAACGCCGTCGTGGAGAGCGCGTTCTCGTCCCCGGCGATGTCGCGGGTCGTCCTGCCCTGCTCGAGCGTCGCGAGCAGCGCCCCCTCGGCAGTCGCGGCCGCCTCGAACTCCCCGAGGTGCCGGAGCATCATGACGGCCGACAGAACGAGCGCCGTCGGGTTGATGACGTTCTTGCCCGCGTACTTCGGCGCTGAGCCGTGGACGGCCTCGAAGATGGCGACGTCCGAGCCGATGTTCGCCGACGGCGCGAAGCCCAGCCCGCCGACGAGCGCCGAGGAGAGGTCGCTGATGATGTCGCCGTTCATGTTCGTCGTGACGATGACGTCGAACTGCTCGGGGCGCTTGACGAGCTGGTGGGCGCAGTTGTCGATGATGATGTGCTGCGCCTCGATGTCGGGGTAGTCGGGCGCCACGTCCTCGAACGTGCGCTTGAGCATCCCCTCCGTGAGCTTCATGATGTTCGACTTCGTCGCGCAGTGGACGGTGGCGCGGCCCTCGGCCCGCGCGAGCTCGAAGGCGAGCCGCACGATCTTCTCGCAGCCCTTGCGCGAGATGAGCTTCAGGCACTGCGCGACGCCCGGCGTCTGCATGTGCTCGATGCCGGCGTAGAGATCCTCGACGTTCTCGCGCACGACCACGAGGTCAACCCCCCGGCCCGAGTACGGCGTGGCTATGCCAGGCAGCTCGCGGGCAGGGCGGATGTTGCCGTAGGTCTCGAAGAGCTTGCGCAGCGTGACGTTCGCGCTCTTCTCGCCGAAGCCTACCGGGGTCTCGAGCGGCCCCTTGAGGACGACGCGGGTACGGCGGATCGACTCGACGGTGTCGTCCGGCACGCCGGTGACGAGCCCTTCGAGGAAGACGCTCGCGCCCGCCCGTCGCTCCTCCCACTCGATCGCGACTCCCGTCGCATCGACGATCCGCCTGGCGGAGTCGACGACCTCGGGACCGATGCCGTCGCCGGGAATGAGGGTGACCACGTTCGGATTCATGGAGCCATCATTCCCTACCGGGCGACGGCGCGCCGCAGGATGTCGCGCAGGGCTCGCTGATCGGAGGGAGACAGCAGCTTGATCTCCTCCGGAGGCTCGCGCATGCGCTCGTGGAAAAGCTCGTGCACGGCGTGCCCCTTGCTCGTCGCCGCGAGCAGCTTGACGCGCCGGTCGCGCTCGTGCGGCCGCCGCTCGACGAACTCCCGGGCCTCGAGGCGATCGACCATCCCGGTAACGTTGGAGGCATCGCAGCCGAGCCGGTCTGCGACCTCGCTCATGCTGAGCGGTCCCTCCTCGTCCAGGACATGGAGCAAGTGGCCTTGCATCATGCTCAAGCCCAGCTCGCCGCAGGCGGCGATCATGCGGCGCCTGTTCCTCATGCCGAGCTGGAAGGCCAGCTCCCACGCCTCGCGTGCCGGATCCTGCTTCGTCATCCTACGGCTCAATGATACTTAACAACCTCAATACTTGACAACATCAATCATCCGGCTAACCTAGCGGTCATGACGGACGAGCGAGCAATCGAGGCCGAGGGCCTCGTCAGAGAGTTCAAGAAAGGGCCGCGAGCGGTCGACGGCATCGACCTGCTCGTTCGCGAAGGCGAGATCTACGGGTTCCTGGGCCCGAACGGCGCGGGCAAGTCGACGACGGTGCTGATGCTGACCACGCTGCTTCCCCCAACGGAGGGCTCGGCGCGCGTGGGTGGGTTCGACGTCGTCAAGCAGGGCCCGCGGGTTCGCGGCGTCATCGGCGTGGCGCTCCAGGAGGCCGCGCTCGACCCCGTCCTCACAGGACGCGAGCACCTGCGTCTCCAGGGCGCGCTGCACGGCTACACGCGCGCCGAGCGGCAGCGCCGGGCCGACGAGCTGCTCGAGCGCGTCGGGCTGGACGACGCGGCCGACCGCAAGGTCGGCGGCTACTCGGGCGGGATGAAGCGGCGGCTCGATCTCGCGCTCGCCCTCGTCCACAGCCCGCGCATCCTTTTCCTCGACGAGCCGACCACAGGCCTCGACATCCAGAGCCGAACTGCGCTCTGGGAGGAGGTCGGGCGGCTCGCCCACCAGGACGGCGTGTCCGTCTTCCTGACCACCCAGTACCTCGAGGAGGCGGACGTGCTCGCCGACCGCGTCGGCATCATCGACCACGGGCGGATGGTCGCCGAGGGCCGGCCGGCGACGCTCAAGGCCGAGATCGGCCGGCCCCGCCTCGAGGTGGTGCCGGCGAGCGACGAGGACGCCGGCGGCATCGCCCGAGTGCTGGAGCGCTTCGGTGAGCGCACGCCCGGGTCGCCGCGCGCCCTGGCCGTGCGGCTGGCAACGGGCGTCGACGACCTCGCCGACGTCGAGCGCGCGCTCGACGCCGAGGACCTGCGTCTCGCCGACCTCCAGCTGCACGCCCCCTCGCTCGACGACGTCTTCCTCGCGAAGACGGGAAGGCTGCTCGAAGGCGCGGGCGAGGCCGAGCCGCAGCAGGAGGCGGTGCCGGCGTGAGCCGGGCGAACGAGCCGAAGGCGGGCGAGGTGCGAGCGTGAGCTCCGCCCTCTCGATGCAGGTCGGAGCCCTCGCCGGACGCTCCGTCGCGCGCACGCTGCGGCAGCCGGCGAGCATCGTCCCGTCGCTCCTCTTCCCCGTGATCTTCCTGCTGCTCAACACGGGAGGGCTCAGATCCGTGACGGAGCTCCCGGGGTTCCCGACCGACTCGTACCTGGACTTCTTCTTCTCCTTCGTCTTCCTGCAGGGAGCGACCTTCGCCATGCTCATCGCAGGCCAGGACCTCGCGAAGGACATCGAGACCGGCTTCCTCAACCGGCTCGCGCTCACCCCGATGAGGGGAGTCTCGCTCGTCGCGGGTCATCTCGCCGGCTCGACCGCGGTCGGCGTCATCCAGATCGCCGCCTACCTCGCGATCGGGCTCGCCGCCGGCGCGACCTTCGCGTCGGGGGCCGCGGGAGTCGTCGTTCTCGTCGCCCTCGCGCTGCTGATCGTCGTCGGCTTCTCGGCGATCGGAGCCGCAGTCGCGCTGCGCGTCGGGAACGGGGAGGCGGTGCAGGGGCTGTTTCCGCTCTTCTTCGTCCTCCTCTTCCTCTCCTCGATGGCCTTGCCGCGGAACCTGATCGAGGCCGACTGGTACAGGGAGGTCGCGACGTACAACCCCGTCTCCTACCTGATCGAAGGCCTGCGCAGCCTCGTCATCACGGGTTGGGACGAGCAGGCGCTCGCGCTCGGCTTCGGCATCGCGGCGGCGATCGTCGTGCTCGGGCTCGCGGCCTCCGCCCTCGCCCTGCGCGGAAGGCTGGCACGGACGTGAGAGGCCCGTACGCATCGGTCGCCCTGGCCGTCGCCTGGCGCAACCTCCACGCCTTCTTCACGAACCCCGCGCTCATGCTGCCTGCGCTGCTCTTCCCGCTGTTCTGGTTCACGACCTTCGTGGGCGGCCTCAGCGCCGTCGACCGGGTTCCCGGGTTCGACTATCCCGGCGGGTACACGACCTTCGAGTACGTGTTCGTCATGCTGCAGTCTGCAGCTTTCAGCGGCATCT
>CAZCIJ010000030.1:0-17573 GCA_964498265.1 uncultured Gaiellales bacterium
CGACTTCCTTGTCGGCCTGCGCCTGGGCAGGGTCGGAAGGCGCGCATGAAGAACGGCAAGCCGGTGATCGGGTGCTCGGTCTCCTACCACGACTTCGGGGACTACCAGGGCGTGGGCTTCCAGCGGCCGATCGTGCTCGCCGGAGGCGTCCCGCTCATTCTCAGCCGCGTCGAGGGCGCGATCGACGACATGCTCGACGTCCTGGACGGAGTCGTCGTCGCGGGCGGCCGCGACATCGACCCGGGCCGCTACGGGCAAGAGCCGCACGAGAAGCTCGGGCCAGTCGATCCACAGCGCGACGAGTTCGAGCTCGAGCTCGTCGACCGCGCGCTCGCCCGCCGCGTCCCGCTGCTCGGAATGTGCCGCGGGATCCAGGTGCTGAACGTCGTCCGGGGCGGGACGCTGCTTCAGGACGTCTCGCTCAGGGAGGAGTGGGAAGAGCACCCGACCGATCCCGGCTGGCGCCGATGGAAGGACGTCGAGCGCGCTTCGCTCCGGAACGACGTCGAGGTCCCCGACCATCCTCGCCACCCGATGTCCGTCGCATCGGGCTCGCGCCTGCACCGCGCGCTCGGAGTCGAGGAGGTCGACGTGAACAGCTTCCACCATCAGGCCATCGACCGCCTCGGGCGCGGGCTGGTGGCGACGGGGGTCGCCTTCGACGGCGTCGTCGAGGTCGTCGAGCTCGAGGACGGGGGGCGCTACGCGCTCGGGGCGCAGTTCGAGCTGCAGGAGGAGTGGCGTGTCGACGAGCGCTTCCTCGCCGTCTTCCGCCAGTTCGTGACGGCTACTGCGATCGGCGGCGGCTAGCTTCCGGAGCCGGTCCGGGAATTGCTCCGAGCTGCTGCATCATCGCGAAGGCGTCGAACACACCCCAGTGTTCATGGGCGAGGCCATCGTCGCCGAACCGGATGATGTCGATCAGCTGGACGTCGATGCTCTTGCCGGTGGCAGGCATGCCCATGAACTCGCCCTGGTGCGTTCCTGTCGCGCGAACGCGCGCGACGACCTTGTCACCGCTCACGAGGACGTCCTGCGCCTCCATTCGCAGATCGGGAAACGCCGCCGCGATTCTATCGCCCCACCGTCTCCGAACAGCGCCGCGGCGAGTCGGGCAGGCACCCCAGCTGGCGGGCGCGAACGCTGGCATCGACGTGCGCGGGTGAAGCGGCGAGCGCCGACTGTCACAGGTGGCGCCTCTATCTCGTCTCAGAGGGCAATGAGACGGAAGGAGCAGTCATGAAGGTCTTCGTAGCCGGCGCCGCAGGCGTTCTCGGCAGAGAGCTCGTCCCGCGGCTCGTGGCGCGAGGCCACGAGGTGGTCGGGATGACCAGGAGCGCGTCGAAGCAGGATGGGCTGCGGGCGTTGGGGGCGTGGCCGGTCGTGGCCGACGCTCTCAATCCCGACGCGGTCGCCCAGGCGGTGGCGTCCTCCGAGCCGGAGGTGATCGTGCATCAGCTCACGGCGTTGTCGGGGAAGATGAGCATCCGTGACGCGCGGCACCCCGACCGCTCCTCCATGGCGAAAATGACCAACCGGCTACGTACGGAGGGGACAGACCATCTCCTGGCTGCCGGCCGCGCCGTGGGGGCACGGCGCTTCGTGGCGCAGAGCATTACGGGTTTCCGATTCGCCCGCACGGGCGGGCCGCTGCCGACCGAGGCCGATCCCCTCGATCCCGACCCGCCGGCGACGCTGCGGATGGGGCAGGCCGCGATCCGCCACCTGGAGGAGGCGGTGACGACGATCGACTGGGGCGAGGGTCTCGTGTTGCGCTACGGCGGCTTCTACGGTCCGGGGACCGGGATCAGCCTGGCTCCGGATGCGGTGATGGCAGCACCGATCCGCAAGCGTCGGTTCCCGATCGTCGGGGACGGTGGTGGCGTCTGGTCGTTCGTCCATATCGAGGACGCCGCGGCGGCTACCGCGATCGCGGTCGAGTGCGGCGAGCCGGGTATCTACAACGTCGCCGACGACGACCCCGCGCCCGTACGGGAATGGCTGCCGGTGCTGGCGGGCGCGCTGGATGCCAAGCCGCCCCGGCGCGTGCCCCGCTGGCTCGGTCGACTCCTGGCCGGTGAGGCGGCGACCGCCATGATGACCGAGCTGAGGGGAGCCTCGAGCGAGAAGGCGAAGCGCGAGCTCGGCTGGCAGCTCCGTTATCCGAGCTGGCGGCAGGGCTTCGCGCAGGGACTCGGCTGAGCGATGACCGAGGAGGAATTCGACGAGCTCCGCCCGTCGGCGTTCGCCATCGCCTACCGGATGCTCGGCAGCGTGAGCGAGGCGGAGGACGCGGTGCAGGAAGGGTTCCTCCGCCTCCACCGGGCGCGCGAGGGCGGCGAGCGGATCGAGTCGCCGCGCGCCTACCTGTCGACGGTGGTCTCGCGACTCTCGCTCGACCACCTCCGATCGGCGCGGGTCCGGCGCGAGACCTACGTGGGCGAGTGGCTGCCGGAGCCGCTCGTGGCGGGCGCCGACGACGATCCCGCCCGCAAGGCCGAGATCGCGGACACGCTGTCGCTCGCCTTCCTCGTCCTGCTCGAGAGCCTCTCGCCCGAGCAGCGCGCCGCGTTCCTGCTGCGCGAGGTGTTCGACGAGCCCTACGACCGGATCGCGGAGATCGTCGGCACGAGCGAGCAGAACGCCCGCCAGCTCGCCACACGGGCACGCCGCCACCTGGAGGAGCGCCGCCCCCGGTTCGAGGCCTCGCGCGAGCGGCGGGAGGACCTCGCGACCCGCTTCTTCGCGGCCGTCGAGGAGGGCGATCTCCAAGGGCTGGAGGAGCTGCTGGCCCACGATGTGGCGCTCCGCGGCGACGGCGGCGGCAAGGCACCCGCCCTCAAACGCGCGCTCCACGGCCGCGCCAGGGTGGCGCGCACGCTGATCGCAGGGCTGCGTGCCGCCACTCGCCTCGGCATCACCACGCGCCGCGAGGAGGTGAACGGGCAACCAGGCGCGCTGTTCCTCGACCGCGAGGGCAGGCTGATCGGCGTGATGACTCTCGACGTCGCCGAGGGCCAGATCCAGGGCGTCAGCTCGATCGTCAACCCGGACAAGCTGCGGCACCTGGGGCCGCTGGCCGACCTCGGCGCGCTGCTGCGCCAGCGGAACTAGAAGCCGGAACTCTCCACGCCACGCGCGCAAGCTGCTGCTCTGGACGCTCTCGTTCGTCGAGCAGCGCGCCTGGCTAGGCGGGCGCCCAGCCGTACAGCACGCCCCCGAGGCGGACGATCGTGGCGCCTTCCTCGACCGCGACGACGTAGTCCTGCGACGTTCCCATCGACAGCACGTCGAACGAGAACCGGGGCGCCCAGCGGTGCGCGCATGCCTCTGCCAGCTCGCGCAGGCGCGCGAACGCAGGCCGGGACGCCGCCGGCTCCTCGGCGAACGGAGGCATCGTCATCAGCCCGCGCACGCGCACCCGCTCGAGCGGCGCCAAGCGATCGAGGAAGGCGTCGAGCTCCTCGGCGGGAACCCCGTACTTGGCGGGATCGCCCGCGACGTTCACCTCGACGAGCACGTCCTGGGGCCGGTCGGCGCGGCGATCGATCTGCGTCGCCGTCGAGTCGGACTCCACCGAGTGAACGAGCGCGACCCGGCCGATCACGTCGCGCGCTTTCCGGCTCTGGAGGTGCCCGATGAAGTCCCAGACGAAGAGATCGCCCGCGACCGCCTGCTTGGCGAGCAGCGCCTCGCTCCGGTTCTCGCCCACCCGGCGGATGCCGGCTGCGTGAAGGGCGGGGAGACCGGCTGCGTCCACGTACTTCACGGCGGCGAGGATCTCCACCCCGGCTGGGTCGCGTCCAGCCCGCCCCGCCGCCTCGCCGATCGCTTCCTTGACGGCCGCGACCCGCTCCTCCACGAGCCCGGGGTCGAGCGCCTGGCGCGCCGCCCCTCCACGGGGACCGTCTGCTCCGTCTGCGTGCTGCTCGTGGAGCGGAGCCATGCGTACGGGCTACGAGGCGCCGTCCATGTAGGTGTCGAAGTTGCCCCAGGGAGCATCCCAGTCGGTCTCGCCCGGCTGCTTGATCGAGATGTGGCACATCGCCGAGTCGGGCGTCGCCCCGTGCCAGTGCCAGACCCCGGCGGGCACGACCACCCAGTCTCCCGGGCGGATGACTCGCTTCTCCGTCTCGGTCGCGACGACGCCCTCGCCGTCGATCACCTGGAGTACCTGGTCGACCGCGTGGACGTGGGGCCGCGTCCGCGAGCCCGGGTCGAACCAGACCGCGATGAGCTCCGTCCCCACCGGCGTATCCGGCTCGTTCATCCGCTGCTGGTGGACGGTTCCCGGGAACCACTCCGGCCTGGCGGGGGCGCTGGCCTCGTCCCGGTCGACGTGCACGATGCGCATGGCTCCTCCCTCTTCGACGAAGATCTGTCGTCGGCAGTATGCGTCGGCTTCTCTTCTTCGCGAGCGCGGTCGTCTTCGTCGAGACGATGTTCTTCGCCGCGCTCGCCCCGCTCCTGCCCATTTTCGAGGACGACCTCGCGCTTTCCAAGTCCGAGGCGGGCGTCCTCGTCGCGATGTACGCGCTCGGCGGGCTGGCCGGCGCCGTCCCGGGCGGGCTCTTCGCCACGCGCGCCGGCATCAAGCCGACCGTGCTCCTCGGGTTGTCCCTGCTGGCCGGGGCCTGCGTCGCGTTCGGACTTGTCGACAGCTACTGGCTCCTGGACCTGAGCCGGTTCGGGCAAGGCTTCGCGGGCGCGTTCTGCTGGGCCGGCGCGCTCGCGTGGCTCGTGTCCGCTACTCCCCGGGCGCGGCGGGGAGAGATGATCGGCATCGCGATGGCGTTCGCCATCGGCGGAGCCCTCCTCGGGCCGGTGGTCGGCGGGGCGGCGTCCGAGCTCGGACGCGCACCGACGTTCGGCGCGCTCGGGGGTGTCTCCCTCGCGCTGGCCGTCTTCGCGCTGGGGATCCCGGCGCCGCCGCAGGGCGAGAGCCAGCCGCTGCGGCTGCTCCTCGTCGCCGTCCGCGACCGGGGCGTTCTCGCCGGGATGTGGCTGCTCCTGCTTCCGGCGCTGCTCCTCGGCACGCTGGGCGTGCTCGCGCCGCTCCAGCTCGACCGCAGCGGCTTCGGCACGCTCGGCGTCGCGGCGGTGTTTCTCGTCTCGGCCGCCCTCGAAGCGGCCATCAACCCGGCCATCGGCGTCTGGTCCGACCGGCGCGGGCGCCTCGCGCCGATCCGCTTCGGCCTCGTCGCGGCCGCGCTCGTCTCGCTCACCATCCCCTGGCTCGAGGAGCGCTGGATCCTGGCGGCCGCCGTGGTCGCCGGCGGCATCGCCTACGGCGTCTTCTGGGCTCCTGCGACGGCGCTCCTGTCCGAGAGCTGGGAGTCGGTGGGAGTCGGGCACGCGCTCGGGTTCGCGCTCATGAACTTCGCCTGGGCGCCGGGGCACGTCATCGGCTCGTCCGTCGGCGGCGGTCTCGCCGACCTCGCCGGAGACGTCGCCGCCTACGCGCTCACGGCCGCGCTCTGCGTCGTCACCCTGACGGCGCTCCGTGGACGCCCTCGCACGGCGGTGGCCGTGAAGGCGCCGGCGATGGGCGGATGACCCGGGATCTGCGACCGCTCTCCGACTCGGTGGCGGTCGTCGGAGCCTCGAGCGACCCCGCGAAGTGGGGCCACTGGCTCGCGCAGGGAGCGCTGAAGGCGCGGCCGCCGCCGCGTCCACCTCGCCAACAGAGGCGGCGGCGTGACCGAGAGCGAGCGCGCGCACCCGTGCCGGACGCAGGCGGTGTCGCGCTCGGGATCGGGACCGACGTCGAGCTCGAGCTCGCGTTGGCCGATATGCAAACGATCAACCCGCTGCTCGTGACAAGCGGCGGAGCCGTCCTGCCCGACGCCCGGCTCGTTCTGGCACGGGACGGCACCTCCTCGGCGCCGGACCTCGCAGAGAGCCGGTCGCGCAGCTGAAGGCCTCGCACGGCGCGAGACCGAGCGGGCCGCTCTCGCTCGCGCCCTGCGGCGGCCGCGCGAGGCCTGCGGGAATATCCACCACTTCACTACTGTTAAGTGATGTAGTGTTGGATGGAGGGAGGGAGATGCTCGTACCGCACCCAGTGCCAGGCGCGCTCGCCGAGGTCATCGCAGGACGCTTCCGCGTGCTCGGAGACTCGACGCGGATCCGACTCCTCGACCGCCTGCGCGACGGCGAGGCCAACGTCCAGGAGCTGACGGACGCCCTGGGCACGTCGCAGCAGAACGTCTCCAAGCACCTACGAGTCCTCGCCCAGGCCGGGATCGTCGCCCGTCGCAAGGAGGGCACGCACTCCTACTACTCGATCGCAGACGAGAGCGTCGTCGAGCTGTGCGAGCAGGTCTGCGGCGGTCTCTCCCGCCAGCTCGACGAGCTGAGCGAGCTCCTCGGCGAGCGCGTCGAGGAGGGCGCTCCGTGAGCGCGTCGCCCGCGCGTCGCAGGCTCGCGCCGGACGGCGCCCGCGACGCGCACGCGTCCGGCGGGGCGCGCCCGGCGAGCTCGGGTGCCACGCTCGGCCCTCTCGGCCGTCTCGGATACTGGGCCGCGACGCACGTCCGCGTCGTCGCCATCGCATGGCTCGCCGCCGTCGTCGGCCTCGGCATCTTCGCCCCCAGAGCCGAGAAGGCGCTCTCCGGCGCCGGCTGGCAGGCGAACGGCTCGGAGTCCGTCGAGGTCAGGGAGCTCGTGCAGCGCGAGTTCGACGGCCTGTCGAGCTCCGCGCTCTGGGCGGTCGTGCACTCCCCCTCCGCTACGGTCGACGACCCCGCATTTCGCTCGACCGTCGACCGGGTCGAGGAGGTCTTGGCTGCAAGCGACGCCGTCTCCACGGTCGTCGCCCCGCAGCCCGGGCTCTCCATCTCCGAGGACGGGCACACGGCGATCGTCCAGGGGGCAGCGGCTTACGGCCCGAACGGGATGGTCGACGCTGCCGCGGCTCTCCAGGACGATCTCGAGGATGCCGGCGCTCCGGGCGTCGAGGTCGCGCTTACCGGCGCATCCGGCATGTGGGCGGACTTCAACGAGGCGAACAAGAGCGCGATGCTGAAGTCGGAGCTCGTGAGCTGGCCGGTCACGCTCGGCATCCTCGTCCTCGCGTTCGGCTCTCTCCTCGCGGCGGGCCTCCCGCTCATGCTCACGATCGTCGGCCTCGTCGCGGCCGCCGGCTCGCTCTTCGTCGCGACCCAGGTCGGCCACGTCTCGATCTGGGCGATGAACTTCGCGCTCATGTTCGCGCTCGCGCTCGGGATCGACTACGCGCTCTTCATCGTGGCGCGCTTCCGCGCAGCGCTGTTCGGGTCGAAGCTCTCACCAGCCGACGCGGCCGCGGTCGCGATGGACACCGCCGGCAAGGCCGTGCTCTTCTCGGGGCTGACGGTGCTGATCTCGCTCTCGGCGGTCATGCTCGTGCCGAGCCCTGCGTTCCGCTCCATGAGCCTCGGGATCATGCTCGCCGTGATCTTCGTGCTCGCGGCGGCGCTCACGCTCCTGCCCGCCGTGCTGGCGAAGCTCGGGCCGCGGATCAACAAGGGCGCCCTGCGCTGGGCGCACTCGGGCGAGCACCGCTCCGCGCGCTTCCAGGCGTGGGCCGAGCGGCTCTGGCGCCACCCCGTCGCCTTCGGCGTCGCCGCGGCCGCGATCCTGGTCGCGCTCGCGCTGCCGGCGCTCAAGCTCGACACCGGGATGCCCTCGATCGGAGTCGTCCCGGAAGACGACCCGTCGCGGCGCGGATACGCCCTGGTGCAAGACGCCTTTGGAGCGGGCGCGCCAGGAGCCCTTCAGATCGCAACTCCGGCCGCCGAGGCCGAGGCCACGATCCGCATCCTCGACCGCGATCCGGGCATCGCCCGGGTCATGCCCTCGCTGAGCGGGTCGACCGGCGAGCTCGCCCTCGTCCAGGCGGTGCCCGCACAGGATCCGTCCGACCCCGCCGTCGGCGACACGATCGACAGGCTCCGGGCCGACCTGCCTGCGGCCGCGCTCGTCGGCGGCGCAGCCGCCGAGAACCACGATCTCGAGCAGGTGCTCGGCGCGAAGACACCGCTGGTCGTGGGCGTCGTGCTCGGACTCGGCTTCCTGCTCCTCCTCGTGGCCCTCCAAGCGCCGGTGCTCGCCGCGCTCGGCGTCCTCACGAACCTCCTCGCCGTCGGCGCCGCCTTCGGCATCGGCAAGCTGATCTTCCAGGACGGCCACGGCTCGGGCTTCCTCGGCTTCGAGTCGCAGGGCTTCCGCGACGCCTGGGGGCCGCCATCGCCATGGACTACACGGTCTTCCTGCTCGCCTCCGCGAAGGAGCACTGGGACCGCTCCCGGAACCCACGGGAGGCGGCCGTCGGCGGCCTCGCGCATTCGGGTCGGACGATCTTCGCC
This sequence comes from uncultured Gaiellales bacterium, assembly GCA_964498265.1. Lineage (GTDB taxonomy): Bacteria > Actinomycetota > Thermoleophilia > Gaiellales > Gaiellaceae > CAZCIJ01. The sequence goes on from CAZCIJ010000030.1 coordinate 8,349, forward strand.
GCGGCCGCGGTGATGGTGGCGGTGTTCTTCACGTTCGCGCTCTCGGGGCCGCTGCCGCCAAAGGAGATGGGGATCATCCTGGGCGTGGCGGTGCTCCTCGACGCGTTCCTCGTCCGGCTCGTCCTGCTACCGGTGCTGCTGCGGCTCGTCGGGCGGTGGGCCTGGATCGCCCCGCGGTGGCTCGAGCGCCGGCTGCCCGAGGTGCGCTTCGGGCACTGAAGCGGGCCCCGCGGGCGCCGCTCGCGGCCCGCTAGGGCTAGCGCGTCAGCCCGAGCGTCGCGATCCAGACGTAGTCGGTCTCGGCGGCGCCCATGTGGCAGCTCCAGCACACCTCGCCCTCGGCCTGGAGCCCGTAGGCTGCATCCCGGCTCTCCCGCGTGTACTCGACGAAGACCCAGTCGTTGTGGGCGGGGTCCGCTCCCGCCTCCTTGCGCATGATCGCGACGAGGCCCACGAAGTCGGTGTCCGGCCGCACGCCCTCCTTGACGATCACCGTCCCGTCGGGATAGACGCCGTTCGAGCCCGCCTGCTGGCTCGCGAACACCTCCTTGACGCCAAGGTGCGCGTCCCCCTCCGGGTTCACAGGAATCGGGGCCGCGTTCAGCTTGGGCCAGCCCTCGTAGCCGGCGATGAAGTCGGGCAGTCCCGGCTCGAGCGGAGGGGGCGGCGGCTCCTCCTCCTGCGTCTCGGCGCAGCACGGCTGGAGCCCGGTCGTCCCGGGCGCAGTCTCGCGCGCCTCTATCGTCGGAGGCGCCTCCGTCTCGGCCTCGGCGGTCGTCTGAGCCTCGGTGGCCGGAGCCGCCTCGGTCGTCGTCGGCTCGGCCGCAGGCTCCTCGCCCGCGCCTCCGCAGCCGACCAGCGCCGCGGCGGACACGAGGAGGGCCGCGAGGATCGCCGCGCGCATGCGGACAGGCTACCGTTGTGATCGTCCGTTCAGGACATCCCTGGAACGGGGTATGCGATGTCCCTCGAACGTGCTATATAGAGAAGCATAGCGGCCCGCGGGGCTGGCCGGGGGGCGCTCGTTCTCGAGTCCCGGGGATGACGGCAAGGCGCCTCCCGCACCCCGTCCTCGTGGCCACCGGGGATCAGGCAGCCGCGTACGGCTCTGGGCCGCGCTTGAGCAGCCCGCGCGCGACGACGAGGCGCTGGATCTCGCTCGTTCCTTCGCGGCTACCGAATGTGCGTCTCCTCGATGTCGAGATCGTGCTCGATGCGCCGCATCAGCTCGTCGCTGACCTCGCCGGCCCGGTGCAGCGAATGGAGCTCGCGCCGTTCCGCCTCGATGAGCTCGCGGGAGACGCGCGCGAAGTCAGCCGGCGTCGCGCCGTCGGCGCCGGCGCCGACGGCCCTCGTCGTGAGACGCCGCTGGCGAATCTCGTAGGTGGTGCGGATACGCTCGGCCATGTCGGCGTCGACCTCGCCGGCCTCGACGAGCTCATCGAGACGCCCGAGCGCCGCGTCGGTCGTCTGCAGGCGCGCGGCTGCCTCGGCTAGCTGCTCCTCCGCGCCGCTCGCATGGAGCCCGGTGAAGCGGATGACGAGCGGGAACGAGAGGCCCTGGAGCACAAGCGTCGCGAGGATGATGGCGAACGTCGTGACGATGATGATCGATCGCCCTGGAAACGGGTCTCCCGCGTCGGTGACGAAGGGGATGGCGAGAGCGGCCGCGAGCGAGACGGCGCCGCGAATCCCAGCCCAGGAGAGGAGCAACGGCTCGCGCCAGCTCTGCCCGATCGCAAGCCGGGGGATGCGCGAGCTGGCGAAGACCCAGCAGAAGCGCACGGCAAGGAGCACGCCCAGGACCGCGCCTGCGTCCTTGAGGATCTCACCGAGCGGGGTCCCGGCCGTGTCTTCGACGATCTGGGAGAGCTGAAGGCCGATGAGCGCGAACAGGATCGCGTTGAGCACGAAGAGAAGGGTGCTCCAGACCGCGGCCTGGCCCAGCCGCGCGCGGGCTCCCGCGATCTCGGACGAGTACCAGGCGAGGTAGAGGCCCGCGGCGACGGCGGCGAGCACTCCGGAGGTCTGCACCGCCTCCGCAGGGAGGTAGGCGAAGTAGGGCACGAGCAGCGACACGACGATCTCCGCCTGGGGGTTGTCGAGACGCCGCCGGACAAGACGGACGACCCAAGCGGCGGCGAGCCCGATGGCGATGCCGCCAGCCGCCGTCCAGAGAAACGTGAGCCCGGCCTCCCAGAGCGAGAACGCGCCGGTGAGCACGGCGGCAACTGCGAAGCGGTAGACGATGAGGCCCGAGGCGTCGTTGACGAGGCTCTCGCCCTCGATGACGGAGACGACCCTCCGCGGCAGGCCGAGGCGCCGGGCGACCTCCGACGCGGCGATGGGGTCCGTGGGCGACACGACGGCGCCAAGGACGAAGGCAGACGCCCACGGAAGCTCAGCCACCTCGTGCGCGACGGCGGCCACGGCGACGGCCGTCGCGATCACGAGCCCGACGGCGAGGAGGGAGATGGACGCCGCGTTCGCCCGCAGGTCCTGGATGGAGAGCTCGAACGCCGAGCCGAAGACGAGCGGGGGCAGGAAGGCCAGCAGCACGAGATCGGGCGGGAGCGAGAAGTCCGGCACGATCGGGACCTGGCTCAGCGCCAGGCCTCCGAGCACGAGGAGAATCGGGTAGGGAACGCGCAGGACGGGCTCGAGGACGAGCAGAGCCGTCACGACGGCGGCGACGCCGAGCAGCACGAGCACCTCGCTGAGCGGGATGTCCATCCCGCGCGAAGTATCGGCGCAGCGCCGGGCGATCTCTAGTGCGGCGTCTCCCGACGTTTCACCTGAAACTCGCGTCCCGCGGCGCCGCACTTTCCGGCCGCTCCGCGGCCGGGGTCAGCTTTCTCTTTTCGTGAGATCCCGAGCCGCTCCGGTCGCTCGGGCCAGGCCACTTCTGAAGGAGCTCTTAGGGTCGCCTTACGATCGTCTCAGGCTGCTCTTACGCGTGGCTGCCAGCATGGCTGCTCGGGCGCGGAGCCGCCCAGGTGAGTCGATGCGGTGAACGCCCTCTCGTCGGGCGCAAGAAAATCGCCGCGGTTCGGCTCTCCCTCGTAGCGGCCCCACGTCGGACCAGCCACCACAAGGGGGTGCTCGTGCAGCGCTTCGCGATCGTCGCAACGCGGATCACGCCGACCAACAGAGGGCTGCTCGAGGCGGCTCGTGGACTCGGCGCCGAGGTCGCCGTGGTCGAGCCGGGCGGGGCGCGCCGCTGGCTTCGCCCTGGAGACGTCGCCCTCGCCAGGCTGGACGTCCTCCCCACGCTCGACGGCCCCGAGGACGGTCTGGAGGAGCTGCGCGCGCTCGAGGACGAGGGCGTCACCGTGCTGAACCGCGCCGGAGCGCTGCTCGGCGCGCACGACAAGCTCGTGACGGCGCTGCGGCTCGGCGCCCGCGGGCTTCCTCACCCGCGCACCGCGCACGTCGGCAGCGACGCCGATCCAGGGTTCGGGTTCCCCGTGGTCGTCAAGCCGCGCTTCGGCAGCTGGGGCAAGGACGTCTACGTCTGCAAGAGCCGCCGCGCGCTGCGTCGCAGGCTGCACGACCTCATGCGCCGCGAATGGTTTCGCCGCCAAGGGGCGCTCGTGCAGGAGCTCGTCAAGCCGCGGGGGCACGACCTGCGCCTGGTCGTCGCCTCACGCGAGGTCGTCGGCGCCGTCGAGCGTGTCGCCGCAGACGGCGAATGGCGCACGAACGTGGCGCTCGGGGCCGCTCGGCGCCGCGTCGTGCCACCACCCGAGGCGTGCCTTCTCGCCCTCGGGGCAGCGGACGCGATCAGCGCCGACCTGATCGGGGTCGACCTCCTCCCGGACGGAAACGGCGGCTGGGTCGTGGTCGAGCTGAACGGAGCTGCGGACTTCGCTCGGGTCTACGACCACGGCGGCACGAACGTCTTCCAGCGGACCGTCGAGGCGCTCGCGCGCTACGCTCGTGAGCGTGACGAGGAAGCGATGGAGGACGCGCTCGCCCGGCCCTGCGCTCGGACGTAACCTGGCCGTTCGCCCCGGTGCGGGCGTGCACAAGCCTGAGGCGGAGAAGCGGGCGCGCGAGAAGCTCCGCCGCGAGATCGACGAGCAGGAACGCGACCGCAAACCCTAGACGTGGTGCTCGGGCGTCCCGCCGGCTCGGTCCAGGCGCTCGCGGATCACGACGACGGCGCGGCGCCGAGCTCGCGCTCGAACGCGGCCCGCTCGTCGGCGGTGAGCGACCTCGAGCTGCCCGCCGCGAGGTCGCGGGCGACGAGCACGGCCTCCGCCTCGGCCGAGAGCGTCCCGTCGAGCTTCTGGATCTCCTCGCGGGTGCTCACGCTCGACGTGCCGATGCGCTCGAGGCGGCAGCGCGCCACGATCATGTCGTCCTCCTGCCGTAGCTCGCGCCGGAAGTCGATGGAGACGTGCGCGAGCACGAAGTCCCAAGGAGAGCCGGTCCCGGCGAGCGCGAGCTCGAGCCACTCGTCCCTGACCTCTTCGAGGTACGTGAGGTACGCAGCGTTGTTGACATGACCGTAGGCGTCCATGTCCCGCCAGCGGATCTCGATCTGCTTCTCGTGCATTCGCGCCCTCCAAGGCGGGATGATGCCGTGTCTCCGATGGTCGGGAGCCACGACGAGCTCCGTGGGGGCCCGAGCCGCTCCTCTTCCCGCGCTTGCTCGCCATCGTCGGCGCGAGCGAGCGCCGCGTGCACCCCAGCGAGTGGCGCGCCGTGGGGTCAGGCCCCTCGTGTTGCACGAGGGACCCGGCCACGAGGAGGCGCTCCGGGCCGAAGGCGTGGACGCCCTCTACCGCATCGGAGACTGCGTCGCGCCGCAGCTGATCGCCGATTGCAGCTTCGACGGGCGCCGGCTGGGGCGCGAGAGCGACGCGGAGGATCCCGCCCGTCCGCTGCCCTACCGCCGCGAACGCGCACCGCGGGCGGCTGACCCGTGCGGAGGCCGCGACTTGCCGCCGCGGTCGCGGTCGCGCGGCACCTGAGCTCCTCGCGCCCCGCCGTGCGTGCGGGGAGCTAGGCTGGCTCCGTGCCCACCGTGTCACGGGTGACGTTGGCCAGCGAGACCGCCTGCTCCACGTTCGGACAGACGCGCGACTGGCGGTGAGAGAGGGAGAGATGAGCAGAACGTCGGTGCGGACGCCGGTCGAGATCGCGCCCGAGCGGATTCGCGAGCTGAGCGAGCGCGAGGAGACGCGTCTCAACGACCGTACTCCCGGCTCCGCCGAGATGTACGAGCGCGCCCGCAGGACGCTCGCGAACGGCGTGTCGTCCTCCTACCAGGTGCGCGAGCCGTGGCCGATCTACCTCTCGCACGGACGGGGACCGCGCGTGTGGGACGTCGACGGAAACGTCATGCTCGACTTCCACAACGGCTTCGGCTCGATGGTCCAGGGGCACGCTCACCCCGCGATCTCGCGCGCGATCCAGGAACGGGCGGCGAAGGGCACGCATTTCGCCGCGCCGGTCGAGGACGACCTCGTGGTCTCGGAGGAGCTCGCACGCCGCTTCGGGCTGCCGAGATGGCGCTACGTCAACTCAGGGTCCGAGGCCACGATGGACGCGATCCGCATCGCTCGAGCGCTCACGGGCCGCGACACGATCGTCAAGATCTTCGGCTCCTACCACGGCCACCACGACTACGTCATGGTCTCGATCGGCGTTCCCTACGACCAGATCGGCGACCGCGAGAGCTACGCCTCGATCCCCTACGGCGGCGGCATCCCTCGCGTCGTCACGGAGCTGACGGTTCCCGTGCCCTTCAACGACGCCGGCGCGATGGAGCGGCGAATCGAGCGCCTCGCCGCCGAGGGACGGACTCCCGCATGCGTGATCATGGAGGCGGCGATGATGAACCTCGGCGTCGTGCTTCCCGAGCCGGGGTATCTCGCGGAGGTGCGCGAGCTCACGCGCAGGCACGGGATCGTGCTCATCTTCGACGAGGTCAAGACCGGTCTGTGCATCGCGGCCGGCGGCGCGACCGAGCGCTTCGGCGTGAAGCCGGACATGGTCACGCTCGCGAAGGCTCTCGGCGGCGGGCTTCCGTCCGGCGCCATCGGCGGCACCGAGGAGCTCATGGGGGTCGTCGAGAGCGGAGCCGTCTACCAGGTCGGCACCTACAACGGGAACCCGCTCTCGATGGCGGCCGTGCGCGCAAGCCTGCTCGAGGTGATGACGCCGGAGGCGTACGCGCACCTCGACGCGCTCAACGACCACATCCTCAAGGGCTGCCGGAAGGTCATCGAGACGTACGGCCTCCCCGGCTACGCGGTCGGGGTCGGCTCGAAGGGCTGCGTGACCTTTTCGACCGGGAAGATCGTCGACTACGAGTCGTTCAAGGACAACCAGAACGTCCCGCTCACGGAGCTGTCGTGGCTCTACAACATGAACCGGGGCATCTACATGACCCCCGGGCGGGAGGAGGAGTGGACGCTCTCGGTGACGCACTCCTTCGAGGACTGCGACCGCTACGTCGAGGTCTTCGAGGAGATGGCGCACGACCTGACGCGATGAGCCGCCCAGCCCGATGAACGAAGTGCTCGGCACCGGAGCCCGGGATGCCCGGCTCAGGCGGCCGTAGGCGACCGTGACCACGAGCGCGGGGCAGCTGGCAGCGAGGGGCCCGCTCGTCCAGGAGCTGCTGGCGCGCGTCGTCGATCGCGTCGCGGCGGATCGCGCCCCGGCCGTCCGAGAGTTCGCCTCCGCGTACGCGCGGCGGATCCCGAGCGAGGTGGCGCAGTCGCTTGCCGCGGACGACCTGTTCGGGCAGGTGATGGGCTTGTTCGAGCTCGCCGATCGCCGCGGGTCCGCCCCGGTCGCCGTGCGCGCCCTCAACCCGACCCTCGCGAGCGACGGCTACGCGACCGTCGGCTCCGTCGTCGAGACGAACTGCGACGACTCCCCGTTCCTCGTCGACTCGGTCTCCGAGGAGCTGGCGGCCCAGGGGCACGAGGTTCGCCTCGTCGTGCACCCGGTCGTGGGCATGGAGCGGGACTCCAGGGGCCGGATTCGCCGCGTCCTGCATGCGCGCGAGGCGCCGGTGCGGGAGTCGCTGATGCACTTCGAGCTCGGCCGCCATCTCTCGAGCGCCGAGCTCGACCGCCTGACCGAGCGGATCGAGCGGATCCTCGCCGACGTCCAGGCCGCGGTGCACGACTTCCCGGAGATGGCGGCACGAGTCCGAACGATGGTGGAGGCTGCGCAGGCCGCGTCGAGCCGCTACTCGGAGGAGGAGATCGAGGAGGCCTCTGTCTTCCTGTCGTGGCTGGCCGACGGCAACTTCGTGTACCTCGGCTACCGCGAGTACACGATCGGCGACGGCAGGATCGCCGTCGTCCCCGGCGCCGGGCTCGGGATCCTCGCCCACGACGAGCGTTCGCGCTTCGCCACCCCGGCTCTCCTCACGTCGATCGATCCCGGCCTGCGGGAGCGCCTCACGAGCGGGAACCTCCTCGACGTCTCCAAGACGAACCGGTTCTCGACCGTGCACCGGCGAGCGAAGATGGACGACATCACCGTCAAGCGGGTCGGGCCGGACGGAACGGTCACGGGCCACCTGCGGCTGCTCGGCCTGTTCACGCGGAAGGCGTACATGGCGCCGGCGAGCAGGATCCCGATCCTCTCTCGCAAGCTGCGCCAGATCGCCGCGGCCGAGGACCTGCTCGAGGGCTCGCACGACTACGGAGAGCTCGTCGAGCTCTTCGAGTCGCTGCCCAAGGACGAGCTCTTCGCCGCCAAGGTCGAGGAGCTGCGTACGACGCTCATGCGCCTGCTCGACCTCCAGGAGCGGCGCCACATCCGCCTGTTCGTCCGCCCGGACCTCGAGGAGCGCCGCGTCGCGGTCCTGATCGCCTTGCCCCGCGATCGCTTCAACGCCGAGCTCCGCCTCAAGCTCCAGGACCTGCTGCTCGAGCGCTTCGGCGGCTCCTCCGTCGACTACCACCTCGCGCTGACCGAATCGGAGCAGGCCCTCCTGCACTTCACGGTCCACACCGACGGACAGATCCCCGACGTCTCGTTCCCCGAGCTCGAGCGCGAGGTCGTCGCGCTCGCGCGCACCTGGGACGATCGGCTACGAGAACGGCTCGCCGCGCTCCACGGGGAGGAGCGCGGCAACGTCCTGGCCGACGAGTACGCGGAGCGCTTCCCCGACTACTACAAGTCGTCGACCGACGTGCACCTGGCCGTGGTCGACGTGGAGCACTTCGAGCGGTTGAAGGACGGCGAGGCGTTCGTCGTCGGGCTGAAGAACGAGCGCGAGCTCGGCCAGAGCCTTACCCGCATCGGCCTCTACAAGACCGGAGGCAAGGTCCGCCTGTCGGAGTTCACGCCCATCCTGCACGCGCTCGGTCTCGTCGTCGTCGAGGAGGTCCCGACTCGCCTGGTCGGCGACGGCGAGACCTACCTCCACGACTTCGGCGTCCTGGGCGAGGGCGAGCGCCCGCTCGACCTCGGCGAGTGCGGCGACCGGGTGGCCGACTGCATCGCAGCGGTCTGGCGCGGCGAGTGCGAGTCGGACTCCCTCAATCGGCTGGTGATCAGCGCCGGCCTCACCTGGCGGCAGGTAGCCGTCCTGCGCGCCTACCGGACCTACCGGTTGCGCGTCGGTGCCGCGTTCACGCTCGAGTACAAGAACGAGGCCTACGCGCGAAACCCGCACATCGCCCGCAAGCTCGTACGGCTCTTCGAGCTGCGCTTCGATCCGTCGTCCGCCCGGGCGCGAGACGCCGAGGACACGCTGCGCGAGGAGATCCTCGCCGACCTCGACCGCGTCCGGTCGCTCGACGAGGATCGCATTCTCCGCGCGCAGCTCGCGCTCGTGGAGGCCACGGTGCGCACGAACGCCTTCCGGCCGGGCCGCTCGTGGCTCTCGCTGAAGCTCGACTCCGCGCGCACGCCCGACATGCCGAGGCCGTGTCCTCTCTACGAGATCTTCGTGTACTCGCCGAGCATGGAGGGCATCCACTTGCGCGGAGGCAAGGTCGCGCGCGGCGGCATCCGCTGGTCGACCCGCAGGGAGGACTACCGCACCGAGGTGCTCGGCCTCATGAAGGCGCAGATGGTGAAGAACGCGCTCATCGTGCCCGTGGGCGCGAAGGGAGGGTTCGTGCTCAAGCGAGAGCCCGCGACCGAGCGCGACCGCGCCGCGGAGGTCGTCGCACAGTACTCGACGCTGATCCGCGGCCTCCTCGACCTCACGGACAACCGAGCCGGTGGCGAGGTCGTGCATCC
>CAZCIJ010000031.1:0-17408 GCA_964498265.1 uncultured Gaiellales bacterium
AGAGCGAAGTCTGCCGTGATGAGCGCGCCGGAGCGCTCGCGCGCCTCGACCACGACGGTCGCCTCGGAGAGCCCGGCCACGATCCGGTTGCGAGCAGGGAAGCGCCACGGCGCCGGCTCGGTCCCCGGCGGGTACTCGGAGACGATGAGGCCGGCCTCGGCGATGCGCCGAGCCAGGCCGGCGTGCGCCCGCGGGTAGTCGGCGTCGATGCCGCACCCGAGGACGGCGATCGTCCTGCCCCCGGCGGCGAGCGCGCCGCGGTGCGCCTCGCCGTCGACGCCGCGAGCGAGGCCGCTGACGACGACGGCGCCGCTCCGTGCGAGCTCGCGCCCGAGCATCCGGGAGACGCTCGCCCCGTAGCCGGAGCACGCGCGGGCGCCGACGACCGCGACGCACGGACCCTCGAGCAGCTCGGCGCGAGATCCCCGCAGGTACAGCCGACGCGGAGGATCGTGGATGGCCGCCAGGAGGGCCGGGTAGCCCGCGTCGCCCAGCTCGATCGCCGGCCAGCCGCTCACCCTCTGCCGCCCAGCTCGGCCGTCGGCCTGTACGAGAGCGCCTCGGCCACGTGCTCGGGGCTCGCCTCGCCCGCTCCGGCGAGGGCCGCGATCGTCGCCGCGACCCGCGCCACGCGGGCACGGCCCCGACCAGAGAGAGGCAGCCGGTCGACGGCGCGTTCGAGAAGAGCTGCGGCGGCGCTCCCGAGCGGGGGAGGATGAGCCTGAAGGCGCCCTCGGGCCTCCGCGACCCTGGCGGCCACCGTCGCGCTCGCTTCGCCGTGACCCTGGGCGAGCTCGGCCGAGCGGGCGCGAGGCGAGAGCAGGACGAGGTCGAAACGGTCGAGCAGAGCGCGAGACAGGCGGGCGCGGTAGGAGGCGATCCTGGCCGGCGTGCACGAGCACTCGGCGGCCGGATCGCCCTGCGCTCCGCATGGGCACAGGTTCATCGTCGCGACGAGCACGAAACGAGCCGGCAGCACCGCGCGTCCCACGACGCGCGCGACGGCGACGACGCCGTCTTCGAGCGGCCCGCGCAGGGCCTCGAGGACCGAACGCTGGAACTCCGCGAGCTCGTCGAGCAGCAGCAGGCCGTGGTGCGCGAGGCTCGCTTCGCCCGGGCGCGGACCCGGTCCGCCCCCGACGATGGCCGGGGTCGACGCGCTGTGGTGCGGCGCCCTGAAGGGCGGGTACTCGACGAGGGCCGTACCCGGCCGCAGCAGCCCGGCGGCCGAGTGGATGCGCGTCACCTCGAGGGCCTCGGACCGCTCCAGGCGGGGGAGGAGCCCCGGCAGTCGACGGGCAAGCATCGTCTTGCCCGTGCCCGGCGGCCCGGCGAGGAGGACGTTGTGGCGGCCGGCGGCGGCGAGCTCCATCGCCCGCCGGCCGCGCTCGTGCCCGCGGACCTCGGCCAGGTCGGGATAGACGGGCGGCGGCGAGGGCTCCGGCGCGGCGGGCGGGCGCGGCTCGGCCTCGCCGCGCAGGTAGGCGCCCGCCTCGACGAGATGGCGAACCGGCACGGGCTCGATGCCGGCGAGCGCCGCCTCGGCTGCAGACTCCACGGGGCAGAGGATCCGGCCCACGCCCGCACGTGACGCGGCCTCGGCGCAGGCGAGCGTCCCCGGAACCGGCCGCAGCCGGCCGTCGAGGGCCAGCTCGCCCACGGCCGCGTGCCCGGCGAGCCGCTCGGCCGGGACCTGGCGCGATGCCGCCAGGATCGAGAGGGCGATCGGAAGGTCGAAGCCGGAGCCCTCCTTGCGCAGGTCGGCCGGCGCCAGGTTGACGGTGATGCGCCGCAGCGGCCACTCGAGCTCGGCGCTCGCGATGCCGCTGCGCACGCGCTCGCGCGCCTCCGCGCAGGCCTTGTCGGGCAGGCCGACGATCGTGAACGCGGGAACGCCGCGCTGCAGGTGAGCCTCGACCTCGACCGGCCGGGCCTCGAGCCCGACGAGCGCATGCGTGAGCGTCCGCGCCAGCACTCTCCGACCGTACGTCGCCAACGCGAACGCATGGAGGGCGGCGCGTGCCAGGAGCATCGCAGAGGTGTGCCGGGCGACGCCCGGACGCGGTGCCGACGCCGCGGGCCCCCGCCGGTGCACGCACGACCCCGCATGTGCCAAACTGGCCTCCATGCGCGCCGCGAGGATCGTGTCGCTCATCGCGCTGGCTCTCGCGGCGCTCGTGCTCGCCGCCGCGTGCGGCGGCGGCGACGACGAGGAAGCGGCGCCCGCCACGACCGAGGAAGCGGCCGCGACGACCGAGGAGGCTGCCGCGACCGAGGAGGCGGCCACGACCGAGGAGGCTGCGGCAGCAGGTGACGCGGCGGCCGGCGCAACCGTGTTCGCCGACGCGGGCTGCGGTAGCTGTCACACGCTCTCCGCCGCGGGCACGAGCGGAACCGTCGGCCCGAACCTCGACGACTCGCAGCCGTCCTTCGATCTCGTCGTCGAGCGGGTGACGAACGGCAAGAGCCCGATGCCGGCGTTCGGGCAGGACGGAACGCTGGACGAGCAGCAGATCCTCGACGTCGCGGCCTACGTCGTCGAGTCGACCCAGGGCTAGCGCCCCGAGGGAGTCACGGCAGCGCCTCCCTTGGAGGCAAGCGGCGAGGGCCTGACGCGGACGACGCGAGCCACGCGGCCCGGGAGCCACCAGTTCCAGCGGCCGAAGAGCGCCATCGCGCTCGGGAGCAGCAGCATGCGCACGATCGTCACGTCGACGAGGATCGCCACGGCCAGCCCGAAGCCGAACTGCTGCAACCCGAGAATGCGGCCGATCATGAAGCCGGAGAACGCCGCGATCATGATGAGCCCGGCGGCGGTGACGATCCGCCCGGTCTTCGCCAGCCCCAGGGCGACCGCACGCCCGTTCGGCTCGCCCGCGTCCCACGCCTCGCGCATCCGCGAGACGAGGAACACCTCGTAGTCCATGGACAGGCCGAAAAGCATGGCGAACAGGAAGACGGGGATCCAGCCCTCGATCTGGTCGTAGCTCTGCAGGCCGAGCGCCCCCCCGGCGCCCCACTCGAAGAACACGACGAGCAGGCCGTAGGCGGCGCCGATCGAGAGCAGGTTGAGCACGATCGCCTTGAGCGGAAGCACGAGCGAGCGGAACGCGCGCATGAGGAGCAGGAACGTGAGCCCCAGCACCCCGAGCACGAGCCAGGGGAACGTGTCGTACGTGAGATCGAGGAAGTCGACGCTCGACGGCGGCCCGCCCCCGGCGTCGACCTCGACGCCTTGCGGGAAGTCCGCTGCCGGCACGATGTCGTCGCGCAGCCGGCGAACGGAGTCCATCGCCGCCTCGGTGCCATACTCGCTCTGGCCGATCACCTGGAGGCGCAGGTAGCGGCCCGTCGGATCCACGCCCTGGGCTCCGGGGGGCGTGACCACGGCTACGGTCTCCGGGTCGTCCTCGAGACCTGCGGCCAGCCGCTCGACGGCCGCGACCACCGCAGGGTCGTCTGCGCCCCCGGGGCGTCCGGTGTCGATCACGATCTCCGTCGGCGCCGTGGCGCCCTCCCCCGCTGCCGCGCCGAGCAGGTCGAGCGCCTGCGTCGATTCGAGGTCCTGGGGGATCCCCTGGTTCGTGCCCGGGCCGACCTGGATCCAGAACGCGGGTATCGCCGCGGCGAGCAGAAGCGCCACGGAGAGGGTCGCGAACACGAGAGGTCTCCGCATGATCATGCGAGCGAGCCGCATCCAGAACCCCGACTCGGTGTCCTCGCGACGCTCGATCCACCGTCTCGAGATGAGCCGCACGCGGTCGAGCCCGTCGGCCGTGAGGTACAGGAGGACGGGGAGGAGCGTCAGCGCGCAGACGACCGAGACGATCGGGATGGTCAGGCCCGCGATGCCGAAGCCTCGCATGAAAGGCATCGGCATGAAGAGGAGGAGGGCAAGCCCGATGGCGACGGCGGTCCCGCTGAACACGACGGCGCGCCCCGCGGTGCGCATCGTCATGACGACGGCGTCCTCCTTGGACGCGCCGGCGCGGCGCTCCTCACGGTAGCGGTAGACCATGAGCAGGGAGTAGTCGATCGAGATCCCGAGGCCGATGAGCGAGACGAGCTGGGTCACGTACGTGGACAGCTCCATGACGTTCGCGAAGAGCCAGACGACGCCCAGCGTCGCCGGGATCGCGCAGACGGCGAAGGCGAACGGGATGAGGAACGCGAGCGTGCCGAACACGAGGACGAGGATCACGAGCGCGATCGGCACGGCGATGTAGAACTCGCCCCGCTTCAGATCCTCGTCCTGGACCGGCTCGAGGTCGGACTCGATCGCCGCCTGGCCGGTGACCGAGAGCGTCGCGCCCTCGACCGTGCCGAGCGCCTCCCGGACGTCGTCCGTGTACCCCTTCGCGTCCGCCGGCTCCAGGTTCGACACGATGGTGGCGCTCGCGACCCCGGGCGAGGCCCGCGTCACCGCGACGAACGTGCCCGTCGGCACGGCCTCCGCTCCCCGCCGCGCGGCCTCCTCGAGCTCCGGAAGCAGCGGCGTGACGTCGCCGCCGTCCGCCTCGGCGACGACGATGAACGAGCCCGCGGAGCGCTGGCCGAAGTGGTCCTCGAGGATCTCCTCGGCGCGGCGGGTATCCGTGCCGGGGAGCGTGAAGCGGTTGGTCAGCAGGTCGCCGAGACCAGCCGTGGCCGCGACGGAGCCGACGAGGATCGCGATCCAGACGCCGACGACGGCCCACCGCCAGCGGATCATGAGCCGTGTCCACCGCTCGAGGCCGCTGCCGGCCCGAGCCTGCGCCGTCGCGTCCACGATCACCTGAGGTTAGCCGACGCTAGCAGGGCTGCAAAGAGCTAGAGCCTAGACGCGGACCCGCTCGACCCGCCGGCCCCGGACGGCCGCGACCTCGAGCACGACGTCGAGGCCGGCGAGCTCCGGATGCCGCGCGAGGAAGCCCTGAGCCGCCCGCCGGATGCGGCGCTGCTTCTCGACGCCGACCGCCTCGAGCGGATCGCCGAACGCGCGCCCGCGGCGCATCTTGACCTCGCAGAAGACGAGCCTCCCTCCCCGGCGGACGACGAGGTCGAGCTCGGGCCCTCCGGCTCGGGTGTTCGCAGCCAGCACCCTGTAGCCGCGAAGACGGTAGTGGCGCCGGACGCGCCGCTCGGCACGGGCTCCGTCGGGATTCACGCGGCGACGGCAGCGCCGTCGTCCGCATAGCACAGGGCGTTGAAGCTCCGCCGGTGGAGAGGGCACGGGCCAACGGCGCGGACCGTGGCCGAGTGCGCGGGTGTGATGTAGCCGACGTGAGAGGCGAACCCGAAGGCCGGATAGAGGGCGTCCAGACGGCGCATCGCGCGGTCGCGGACCACCTTGGCGACGACCGAGGCGGCCGCGATCGCGGCGGACTTCGTGTCGCCGTCGACGATCGCCTCGTGGGCAGGCGCCGCCGGGCCAAGCCGGAAGCCGTCGACGAGGCGCACCTCGGGCCGCTCGCCGAGCCCGCGCAGCGCCTCGGCGAGGGCGCGCAGGTTGGAGCGATGAAGCCCGGTGCGGTCGATCTCGCCCGGTGACACGACGTGAATCGAGACGCCCGGGGCGACGCGAAGGACAGCCGGGAGGAGACGCTCGCGCTCCGCCGGCGCGAGCTGCTTCGAGTCGTTCAGCGATCCGAGGGCTGCCGCCCGCCGGCCCCGGAGCAGCTCGTAGTCGAGGAGCACGGCGGCCACGACGAGCGGCCCGGCGAGGCTGCCGCGACCAGCCTCGTCCGCCCCCGCGACGTAGCGGACGCCGAAGCGGCGGTCGAACGCGATCAACCGAGGGCCCCGGGGCGGCACGGGCCGAGCATACCGCCGTTTCGTGACGGATCGGCACGCCGATCCGTCACAGAACGGTCAGAAGAGGAGAGCGCCTTCTTTCGAGTCCGCTGAAGCCGAAGGCTTCAGCGGACCTGCTTCTCGCGGACTCGGGCCTTCTTGCCGACCTTGCCGCGGAGGTAGTAGAGCTTGGCGCGGCTCACGTCGCCGATAGTGGCGACCTCGATTCTCTCGATCTTCGGAGAGTGGAGCGGGAACGTCCGCTCCACGCCGACGCCGAACGACTGCTTGCGGACGGTGAACGTCTCGCGCGCCCCCCCACCCTGGCGCTTGATGACGATGCCCTCGAACACCTGGATGCGGCGCCGCTGGCCCTCGATCACCTGGAAGTGGACACGGACGGTGTCGCCCGCCTTGAACTCGGGCACGTCGCGCAGCTGGCGGCGCTCGAGGGTCTCGATCACGTTGGTCATGGCAGGAGACGCCGCGGGGGCGCGAGTCGAAATGCTAGCGGAAGCCGACGCGGTTGAAAGGCCAGTACACGAAGAAGACCGGGCCGATCAGATCGTCGCGCGTGACCGGGCCCCAGCGGCGGCTGTCGCACGACAGCATTCGGTTGTCGCCCATCATCCAGTACTCGTCGTCGCCGAGCGTCAGCGGCCCGAAGTCGGGGCCCCCGGCCCTGCCGGGCGCGAGATAGGGCTCCTCGAGCGGGTTCCCGTCGACGAAGACCTGACCGTTGCGCTGGGAGATCGTCTCGCCGGGGAGCCCGACGATGCGTTTCACGTACGTGCCGCCGGCTCCGCACTTCTGGACGACGTCGGGCGGCGGGTTGAAGACGACGATCTGGCCGCGCTCCGGGTCCTGGAAGTGGTAGATGAAGCGGTTGGCGATCACCCGGTCGTTCCAGTCCGCCTCGCAGCCCTGGCCCGGGGTGGCGCAGTGCAGCGTGGGCTCCATGGACGAGGAGGGGATCCGGTAGGGATTGATGACGTAGGCCTTGATCAGCAGGACCGCGGCGACCGCGATCGCGATCGTCACTCCCCAGTCCACGATCGTTCGCCACGGTCTCGGCAGCCGAGCCGTGAGCCGGTCGATGGGTCCCCTCAGCGGGGGCTCCGCTCTCGGCTGCGCTCCCGGCGCCACGCGCGCACGCGCGCGTGGTCGCCGGAGAGGAGCACCTCCGGGACGCGCCAGCCCCGGTACTCCGACGGGCGCGTGTACTGCGGGTACTCGGATCCCCGGCCGAGCTCAGCCGAGAAGGTCTCCTCGACCATGCTCTCGCCGCACCCCAGCGCCCCTGGAAGGCGCCTGGCGACAGCGTCGACCACGACCATCGCGGGCAGCTCTCCACCCGACAGGACGAACGGCCCGATCGACAGCGCCTCGGTCACGAGATGCTCCAGCACTCGCTCGTCGAACCCCTCGAAGCGCGCCGACAGCAGCGTGAGCTCCGGCTCGGCCGCGAGCTCCTCGACGAGCTCCTGGTCGAGCTGCCGCCCCTGGGGAGACAGCGCGATCACCCGGTGAGCCGGAGGCCCTCCGTAGACGGCCGCGAGCGCGGCGTCGACGACGTCGACGCGGAGCACCATGCCCGCGCCGCCGCCGTAGGGCTCGTCGTCGACCTGGCCGCCGCGGAGCGGCGTGAAGCTCCTGTAGTTGAAGAGCCGCAGCTCGAGCTCGGTTCCGAGTACGGCCGCGAGGGGGCGCTGCTCCGTCATCCACCCGAAGGCGTGCGGGACGAGCGTGAAGACGTCGATGCGCACGTTGGCGGAGGTTAGCTGGCTACCCGGAGCCCGCGAGCCCTGCGGCGACGACGATCCGCCGGCTCTCGAGATCGACGGTCCGCACGCAGTCCTCGACGAGCGGGAGCGCGAGCCCGCTGTCCAGCTCGAGGACGTCGTTTGCGACGCCGGGCGCGACCTCCACGACGCGGCCGAGCCCGTGACCCTCATCGTCCTCGACGGCGAGACCGACCAGCTCGAACGCGTAGTACTCCCCCTCGGGGAGGGAGGGAAGCTCGTGGGCGGGGAGCTCGAGCAGGGCGCCGCGCTCGACCGCCCGGTCCAGGCGGACGACGAGGCGCCTGCCGGCTCGCTTGGCCTCCACGACCCTCGCAGGCTGCCTCCCGACGTAGACGCGCGCCCCCGGAGAGAAGCGGGCGGGATCGGCGCTCGGCGACTCGACGACGAACGCGCCGGCGAGCCCGTGCGGGCGGCCGACCCGACCCACCACGACCCACGCCGGGTCATCCGCCGTCATTCGACGATCTCGAGGAGGACGCGCTCGCCGCGCTTCGTCCCGCCGGCGCGAGCCACCGTCCGCAGGGCACGCGCCACCCGCCCATGGCGACCGATGACCCTGCCGAGATCCTCGTGCGCGACGTGCAGGCGCAGCACGACGGCGTCCTCGCGGTCGATGCGCTCGACCGACACGGCGTCGGGCGCGTCGACCAGGCACCGTGCGAGGTAGGCGACGAGCTCCTCCAAGAGGACGTCCTACTCGGATACTCCGGCCGTCTTCAGCAGCCGCTTGACCGGTGCGCTCGGCTGGGCGCCCTTCGCGAGCCAGTCCTTGATCCTCTCCTCCTCGAGGACGATGGTCGACGGCTCCGTCTGCGGGTTGTACCGGCCGACGATCTCGATGAAGCGCCCGTCTCGGGGCGAGCGCGAGTCGGCGACGACCACCCGGTAGATGGGGTTCTTCTTCGACCCTACGCGGGCCAGTCTGATCTTCGCTGCCACGGTGTTCCTCTCCTTCCGGGCCGGGCACGCCCGACCGCTCCACGACTCAGTCGGCGCGCGAGCGACCCACTGCGGGTCCCGCGAGCCGCTCCTTCCCGGTTATCGCCGCATCTGAGCCGCGAGCGACTGGATGTTCGGAGCCTTGCCGCGACTCATCTGCTTGACCATCTTCTCCATCTGCTTGCGACCGTTCAGCAGCTGGTTCACCTGCTGCACGCTCGTGCCGCTGCCGCGTGCGATCCGGGCGCGGCGGGAGCCCTTGATGAGCTCGGGCCGGCGCCGCTCCTCAGGCGTCATGGACAGCACGATCGCGCGCGCCCACTCGAGCTGTCGGTCGTCGACCTGGACGCCCTGCAGCTCCTTGCCCATGCCGGGAATCATCCCGAGCACGCTCCGCAGCGGCCCCATCTTGCGCATCATCTCGTACGACTTCAGGAAGTCGTCGAACGTGAAGCGCCCGGCGCGAAGCTGCCGCTCGAGCTCCTCCTGCTCGTCGACCTCCGCCGCCTCCTCGGCCTTCTCGATCAGCGTGAGCACGTCGCCCATCCCCAGAATCCGGGAGGCCATGCGGTCCGGATGGAACTCCTCGAGCTGGTCGAGCTTCTCGCCGGTCGACGCGAGCTTGATCGGCTTCCCTGTGACGGCCCTGACCGACAGCGCGGCCCCGCCGCGCGTGTCGCCGTCGAGCTTCGTCAACACGACTCCGTCGAGGGCGACTCGCTCGGCGAACGACACGCCGACGTTGACCGCGTCCTGCCCGGTCATGGAGTCGAGCACGAGCAGGACGTTGTGGGGCTTCACCTCGCGGTGGAGCCGCACCAGCTCGTCCATGAGCTCCTCGTCGACGTGCAGCCGGCCGGCCGTGTCGATGATCAAGACGTCACGGCCCTGAGCTCGCGCTTGCTCGAGTGCTTTCGCGGCGACGGTGACGGAGTCGCCGTCGCCGCGAAACACCGGCACCTGGATCTCGCGCCCGAGCTGCTCGAGCTGGTCGATGGCGGCGGGCCGCTGAAGGTCGCAGGCCGCAAGCGCCGGGGTCTTCCCCTCCTTCTTGCGCAGGAGCAGCGCGAGCTTCGCGGCCGCCGTCGTCTTGCCCGAGCCCTGCAGGCCGCACAGGAGAATCACGGTCGGGGGCCGGCCCGAGAACGCGAGCCTCGAGCTCCCCTGGCCCATGAGCGACGTGAGCTCCTCGTGCACGATCTTGACGACCTGCTGGCCCGGCGTGAGGCTCTTCACGACCTCGGCTCCGAGAGCCCGCTCCTTCACGCGCGCGAGGAACTCCTTCACGACCTTGAAGTTGACGTCGGCCTCGAGCAGCGCGAGGCGGATCTCGCGCAGGGCCTTGTCGAGGTCGGCCTCGGTCAGCTTGCCCCGGCTACGGAGCCCCGAGAGCGTCGCCTGCAGCTTGTCGCAGAGCGTGTCGAACATCGCACAGATTGTAGGGGCCGGGCATGCCCGGCCCCTACAAGTGGTAGCCAGACGCCCGGCCAGGGCGTAGTAGGGGCCGGCAAAGGTGAACCAGACGTTCGTACGGTGAACTGCAGGTTCGCCGCGCAGCGGCCGCACCCGCAGGGCGCCAGGCCGCGAAGGCCCACGCCGGCGAAGCCGGCGTACGTGTCTGGCCTCCCCTCAGGAGGAGGCGAGGTAGGCGAGCACGGCCAGGACGCGGCGGTGGTCGGACTCGCTCGCCGGCAGCCGCAGCTTGCCGAAGATGCTGCGCACGTGCTTCTCGACCGCGCTCTCGCTGACCGTCAGCTCCTCCGCGATGGCGGCGTTCGAGCGGCCCTCCGCCATCAAGGCGAGGACATCGCGCTCCCGCGCCGTGAGCTCATCGAGTCCGCCCCGAACGAGCAGCTGGGACACGACCTCGGGGTCCATCACGGTTCCGCCTTCGGCGACGCGACCGACGGCGTCGGCGAACTGGGTCACGTCTGCCACGCGGTCCTTGAGCAGGTAGCCGACGGCACCTGCCTCGTCAGCGAGCAGCTCGCTCGCGTACGTACGCTCGACGTACTGGCTGAGAACGAGCACGGGCATCCCGGGGACGCGCCTGCGCGCCTCGAGGGCGGCTCGCAGGCCCTCGTCTCGGAACCCTGGGGGAAGCCGCACGTCGATGACCGCGACGTCCGGCCGCAGGCTCTCGACCGCGTCCACGAGGTCGGGGCCGTTGTCCACCGCCGCCACGACCGCGAAGCCGCGGTCGGCGAGCAGACGCGAGAGCCCTTCGCGCAGCAGCACGAGGTCCTCGGCGATCACGACGCGCATGGCACCTCTGCGCGCAGGACGGTGGGGCCGCCGGCGGGGCTGTGCAGCACGAGCCTGCCGTCGAGGGCGCGGACGCGCCGCTCCAGGCCCCGAAGACCCGTACCTGCGCCGGGGTCGGCGCCGCCGCGTCCGTCGTCCGAGACCTCGATCGTCAGCAGATCCGGCGTTCGCTCCACGCGCACGTCGCACCGGGACGCGCCGCTGTGCTTCGCGACGTTGGCGAGCGCCTCGTTGACCACGAAGTACGCGGCCGCCTCGACGGCGGCCGGGAGCCGCTCGTCCAGGTGCACCGAGAGGGCCACCGGCACGCGGCTCCGCGCTGCGAGCGCCGAGAGCGCCGCGTCGAGCCCGCGGTCGGTCAGGATCGACGGGTGGATGCCGCGCACGAGGTCGCGGAGCTCGCGGATCGCCGTCTTCGCCTCCTCGTGCGCCGTGGCCACGAGCGCGTGCGCCGCCTCCGGCTCGGTCCCGAGCTTCTCGCGTGCGAGCCCCAGATCCATCGCGAGCGCGACCAGCCGCGCCTGCGCCCCGTCGTGCAGGTCGCGCTCGATGCGCCTGAGCTCCTCCGCCTGCACGCTGACGGCGCCGGCTCGCGTCTCCGCGAGCTCGGTGACGCGCCGCTCGAGGGCGGCGCGCTTCCCCGGGCCGAGGAGCGCGCGTGCGAGGGATGCCTCCCCCAGCGCGAGGACGCGCGCGATCCACGGGCCCACGAGGCATACGGCGACACCGAGCGCCGCCGCGCCGACGGCGGCCGGCCAGCTCTCGACGGGGAGCGCCTGCTGGATGCCGACCTCGTTCGCGACGTTTGGCGCCGCCCACCACCAGGCGAGCAGCGAGGCAGACCAGAAACCGTAGAGCCAGACGGACACGATCGCCACGCCCGTCGAGAAGCTGAGCGGCACCGCGATCAGAAGCCACGTGAGGTCCTTCCACGTCTGGCGATCCCGCACGGCCGCGCCGAGCCGCGCGAGCACGCCGGGGCGCGCGGGACGGCGGTAGCGCGCCTCGATCGGCGCGCCGAGCACGAGGATGGCGCGCCTCCGCTCGGCGTGGGCGACGAGGCGCACGAGCCAGAAGCAGCCGAGCAGCACCGGCAGTCCGAGGATCGTCAGCGCCATGAGGCCGCCGACGATGCCCGCGGACAGCAGGATCGCGAACGACACGGCGGCGGTGAGCACGCCGAGGACGAGGTAGGCCGTGTCACGCCAGGTCCGCGCCGCGAACGGGGCGCGCGCGACCACGCCGAGGATCCGACCGAGGGCTGCCATCGACGTCAGGGTACGGCGGCGCCGTCCCGAACGGCCATGAAGCTAGCCGGCGTCCCTGCCTGCGGCTACCTGCACCCGGGCCGGCACAGTGCTGTCGCTAGTGGTCGTAGGCTCGCGCTTCCGCCTCGTCGTCGTCGCCGACGAGCGCGCGCGCGAACTCCACCGCGTCGAACGGCTGGAGATCCTCCAGCCCCTCCCCGACCCCGACGAGCTTCACCGGCAGTCCGAGCTCGTGACCGATGGCGACGACGATGCCTCCCTTGGCCGTGCCGTCGAGCTTCGTCAGCACGACGCCGGTGATCCCGACCGCCTCGTCGAACAGCTTCGCCTGCCTCAGCCCGTTCTGGCCCGTCGTGGCGTCGACGACGAGCAGGGTCTCGTGAGGCGCTCCGGCGAGCTTCGACGCGATGACCCGGCGAATCTTCGCGAGCTCGTCCATGAGGTTCGTCTGCGTGTGCAGGCGTCCGGCCGTATCGACGATGACGACGTCGCGACCGCGCGCCTCGGCGGCGGAGATCGCGTCGAAGGCGACCGCCGCCGGGTCGCCGCCTCGCGTGGATCCGACGAGCTCGGCGCCGGCGCGGCCGGCCCAGACCTCGAGCTGCTCGTCCGCCGCCGCGCGGTACGTATCGGCCGACGCGACGATCACCGAGCGGCCGCTGTCGCGCAGCCGGGAGGCCAGCTTCCCGATCGTCGTCGTCTTCCCCGTGCCGTTGACGCCGACGACGAGGACGACCGACGGACGCGCGGGAAGGAGCAGCCGCGGAGGGTCGCGCGGCGTCGCGAGCTCCGCCAGGAGGCCGCGCATTCGCTCGAGCGCCTCCTCGTTCGTCTTCGGGCGTCCCTTCTCGAGCCGTTCGACGATCTCCTGCGTGGTCGCGACGCCGACGTCGGCCGCGATGAGCGCCTCCTCGAGCTGCTCCCAGCTCTCGAGATCGGACGGGTCGTAGCGCCAGCCGGTGAGTCCGGAGGAGAGCGCCCGCCGGCTCTTCGCGAGGCCGCGCCGGAGCCGCCGGAAGCGCCGCCTCCGGCCCTCGCCGTCTCCGTCCTCGACCGCCTCCTCGTCTCCGAGGAGCTCGGCCCAGGAGCCCGTCACGCGGACGCGGCGGCGGCGGCGCTCGAGCGCAGCCGCTTGGAGACGATCTGCGAGACCCCGTCGCCGGCCATGGTCACGCCGTACAAGATATCGGCGGCCTCCATCGTCCGTTTCTGGTGCGTGATGACGATGAACTGCGCCCGGTCGGCGTAGCGGCGCAGCAGGTCGATGAAGCGCCCGATGTTCGTGTCGTCGAGCGCCGCCTCGACCTCGTCGAGCAGGTAGAAGGGACACGGACGCGCGAGGAACAGCGCGAAGAGGAACGAGAGCGCACCGAGCGCCTTCTCCCCTCCCGAGAGGAGCGAGAGACGCGTGATCCTCTTGCCCTCGGGTCGCAGCTCGACCTCGACTCCCGGCTCCGAATCGGCGCCCTCCCCGTCGGCGTCGTCCGCCGGCGCGGTCAGCCGCAGCCTCCCGTCACCTCCGGGGAAGAGCGCGGCGGAGACCTCGGCGAAGTGGCGCTCGACGGCGGAATACGTCTCCTCGAACCGGCGCTCCACCTCTGCCGTCAGGTCCGCGCGGAGCTGCTCGAGCTCGGCGAGGGAGCGCTCGAGGTCCTCACGTTGGCGCACGAGCTCCGCCAGGTGCTCCTTCTCGCGTTCGAGCTCCTCGGCGGCCAGGGGGTTGACCTGGCCGAGCGAGTCGAGCCTGCGCTCGAGCCTCGCCTTCGCCGCCTCGAGCTGCTCGCGCTCCTCCTCGGCGAGCGTGGCGGCAGCGGTCCCGGCCGGCAGCCGCTCCCGGACGTCGTCGCGCTCGGCCTCGAGCTTGGCGGCCTCGACCTCGAGGGCCGACTGCGTCGCTGCCGCCTCCGAGACCAGCCGGCGCAGATCGGACTCGGAGGCGCCGAGACTTCGCAGCCGCTCGCCCAGCTCCGTGCTGGACGCGCGACCGGCGTCGACCCGCACCTCGAGCCCGGGCGCGAATCGCTCGGCGAGGTCGAGCGCAGCGGCGAGCACCGCGGCGAGACGCTCGCTCGCGTCGGCCATGCGCTCGAGCAGCTCGGCCTGTGCGGGCTCGACGGTCGGCGGCATGAGCGCCACCGAGGCGCGCGCGCGGACGAGACGCTCGCGAGCCTCCCGCTCCTCGGCGAAGCGACTCTCGGCGTCTGCCGTCGTCGCCGCGAGCGTGGCGTTGAGGCCTTCCGCCTCGGCCGCGAGCGCGCGCCTGCGAGCGTCGAGCTCGAGGAGGACGGACTCGGCGACGCGGCCCGCGTACCAGAGCTCGCCGCGGACGGGGTCGAAGCCGTGCCCTTCCCGGGTGACGGCGATTCCCCGCTCGACGCGAGCAAGCTCGGCTTCGTCGACGACCCAGACATCCTCGAGAAGCTCCGCGACGCGCTCGCCGCCGGCCACGGGTCGCACGTGCGCGCGCAGGGGCTCCGCAAGGGCCGCGGGCGCGGCGCCCGCGGCACGCCTCTCGCCGCCCGGCACGAGCGCCACGAGGGGGCCGAGACCTCCTACCCGCGCCTCCTCGACGAGCTCGATGGCACGCGCGGCGCTCGGCGCGAGCACGGCCGAGCCGCGCCCGGCGAGAGCGGCCGCGACCGCGCGCTCGTATCCCGGCTCGACGTCGATTGCAGACAGGACGAGCCGCTCGCCCTGGTCGGCGAGCGCCCGGGCCGCCGGAGGGAGGCCCTCGCGCTCGGCAAGGCCGGCGTCGAGGGCCTCGAGCCGCTCGAGAGCGAGGCGCTTCGCCGCTTCGGCCCTCTCGCGCGCGTGCAGCGCCGCACGGGAGCGCTCGCCGGCCTCGCGCAGGGCGCGCTCCGCGGCCTCGAGCTCTGCGAGCGGGCGCTCGTCGCGCGGCGCCGCGGCAAGCCGCCCCGCGCGGAGCGCGTCCCGTCTGAGGCCGCTCGCCAGCTCGCCGGCGCGCTCGCCGCGCATCGCCAGACGCTCGACGGCGCTGCGGACGCGGTACAGCGCCGCGGTCGCTTCCTCGTGACGCCGCGCCGCCTGCTCCAGCTCCTCCTCGGCCTGGCGGCGCTCCGCGAGGACGCCCTCGAGCGTCTGCTCGCGGCGGCGGCGCTCCCCGCCGGCGGCGGCGCGGCGCTTCCCCAGCTCGGCGAGGCGCTCCTCGAGACGAGCGAGACGGTCCGCGACCATCACGCCGCCGATGCGCTCGATCTCCCGGGCGAGCTTGGCCGCGCGCTGAGCTGCCGTGGCCTGCAGCGCGAGCGGGCGGAGTCGCTTGCGGGCCTCCTCCTCGAGCGATCGGGCCTTGTCGACCTGGACGTGCACGCGGGCGAGCTTGAGCTCCGCGCGGTGGCGCCGCTGCTTGAAGCTTCCCAGACCCGCCGCCTCCTCGATGAGCGCGCGCCGATCCGCCGGCTTCGACGCGAGCACCTGCTCGACGCGACCCTGACCGATCACCGCGTGCATCTCGTGACCGAGACCTGCGTCGCCGAGGACCTCGACCACGTCGGTGCGGCGCACGACGGCTCGGTTGATGAGGTAGTGGCCTTCACCCCCCCGCTGCAACCGGCGCGTCACCGACAGCTCCGCATAGGGAAGGGGCCCGTCGCCTGCGGCGTTGTCGAAGACGAGCTCGACCTCGCAGGAGCCGGCCGGCGACCTGCCCGCCGCGCCGGCAAAGAGGACGTCCTCGGGCTTCTCGGCGCGCAGGGAGCTGGGCGCGAGGGTTCCAGCCGCCCAGACGATCGCGTCGGCGACGTTGGACTTGCCCGAGCCGTTGGGTCCGACGATGACGGCGACTCCGGGCTCGAGCCGCACCTCCACGGGATCCGGGAACGACTTGAAACCGTGCAGCTTGATCGCGCGCAGATGCACAGGAGTAGGAAGTCTGACAGCCGCCCCGGCGGGCGGGCTCCGCTCGAGCCCGTCTGGCGAGGCGCGCGCCGGAGCCCGACCCGTTAGGGCTGTCCGAAGACCCCGGTGCGTTCGGGACTCGCGCGTGAGCGTGCCTGGCAAGGACGCAGGGAGCGTCGATATGCAGGCCATATTGGCGCGACTGAGGACGCCGCCAGGCACGCTCACGCGCCGCCGCCGGGCGTGGCGGGGTTTTCGGACAGCCCCTTAGTCCTCGCCCCGGATCCGGCCGAGCGCCCCGCGCGCGGCGATCTGCTCGGCCGACTTCTTCGACGAGCCCGAGCCGACGCCTGCGATCTCGCCGTCGACCACGGCCGCGCACGTGAAGCTGCGCTCGTGCGGGGGGCCCGAGATCTCGAGCACCTCGTAGGCGACCTGGCGGCCGAGACGGGCAAGCTCCTCCTGGAGCTCTGTCTTGAAGTCGACGTAGGTGGTGAGCGCGTACTCGATCTGCTCCGCGAACGCCTCGACGATCGGGGCACGGATTCGCTCGAACCCGTGCTCGAGGTAGAGGGCGCCGAGGGCGGCCTCGAGGAGCGCCGAGAGCACGTTCCGGTTGCCGGCGAGGCGCTTCAGCTCGTCCTCCGGGACGCTCTCCGCCCCTGCCGACAGCATGCGCGCGCCGAGGTCGAGCCTCCGGCCCACGTCCGCGCAGCTCGAGCGGCTGACGACGTTTCCTCGGATGCGCGTGAGCTCGCCTTCCGGGAAGTCCGGGAAGCGCTCGTAGAGCGCCTGCGCGATCGCGAGCTCGAGGACGCTGTCGCCCAGGAACTCGAGCCGCTCGTACGAGCGCGAGCGATCCTCGACGAACGAGGGGTGCGTCAGCACCCGCGCCCGAAGCTCCTCCGGGAGGCGCTCGATGAGCTCGAGGAGCTTTCTAACTGCGTTCTGCGATGTAGTCGACGGCTTGGCCGACGGTCTGGATGCTCTGCGCGTCCTCGTCCGAGATCTTGACGCCGAAGTTGTCCTCGAGCTCCATGATCAGCTCGACGAGGTCGAGCGAGTCGGCGTCGAGGTCTTCCTGGAACGAGGCGGCCTCGGTGATCTGGGACTCGTCGACGCCGAGCTGCTCCACGAGCACCTCCTTGACCCGCTCGAAGACTTCCTCGCGCGAAGCTGTCATCTGGTTCGTCTCCCCCTGCCTTTCGTCGGTGCGCCAGCGGACGCAGGATGCTACCACGGCGCGGGCCGGTGTCTAGAGGCTTGATGCGGAATTCCAGCACCCCCGGGAAGCCCCCACGGGCACTCGAATTCCACATCAATCATCTAGGCTCGCGCCGCGCTCACGCGATCGGCGAGGCGCTCCTCCATCCGCTCGCACACGCGATGGTCGACTCCCCGCGCTCCGAGCTGAATCGCGCTGACGATCGCGTTCCTGCCCGAGTTGCCGTGCGCGACGACGGCGAGCCCCTTGAGCCCGAGGAGGTATCCGCCCCCGTAC